>JAGWRQ010000076.1 GCA_028869615.1 Candidatus Methylomirabilota bacterium
GCCCCGTCGGAGGCGGTGAGCTTGGCGGCGAAGGTGTTGGTCGTCGCCCAGCCGGTGCTCGGCTTGACGAAGACATAGGCGGCGCCCTGGTAGGCGTGGCCGGTGGCATTGGCATATGACCCCACGAACACGGTGTCGCTGCTGATGGCCACGGAGCGGCCGAAGTAGTCCCACCCCGCCCCGTCGGAGGCGGTGAGCTTGGCGGCGAAGGTGTTGGTCGTCGCCCAGCCGGTGCTCGGCTTGACGAAGACATAGGCCGAGCCCTGGTAGGCGTGGCCGCCGATGGCGGCCTCCGTCCCCACGACCACCGTGTCGCCGCTGATGGCCACGGAGAGGCCAAACCAGTCATACGCCGCCCCGTCGAAGGCGGTGAGCTGGGCCTGCTGGGTCCAGGCACTGCCTGCCCCGGTGAAGACGTAGGCGGCGCCTTGCTGGAAGTGGCTGCCGATACTGGTATACGACGCCCCCACGACCACGGTGTGGCCATCGCCGCTGATGGCCACGGAGATGCCGAACTCATACGCCGCCCCGTCGGAGGCGGTGAGCTTGGCCTGCTGGATGAAGGGGTCGATGGTGAGCGGGTAGCGGGCGCGGGTGTCGTCCACCTGGATGAGCAGGCGCGAGCCGTTGGTCGAAAGCCAGGCCGGGAGGGTGGCGCCGGTCGCATCCGTCACCGTGAGGCCGGTGTAGTGCAGGGCCGGAGTCCCAGTCCGGGTCAGGAAGGTGGCCGCGGTCTTCGAGGCGTCGAGGCGGGGGGTGAGCCCCCCGCTGAGACGGAGCGCGAGGGTCAGCGGCCCCGTGCGGCGTCCTTGGGGCGGCGTCCGGAGGGTGAGCCCCTGCTCCAGACCGAGCGGACTGTTGACGTACCATTCGGTGAGGGGACCATGGCGGTACTCGACGCGGTTGTGCTCGGCGCGTGGCGTGGCGTGGCGGACGGGCTGGGAGGGGGTCCCGTAGCCGTAGCCGGTGAGCTGGAGGGCGCCGGTGATCTGCCCCTGCGCCAGCGTGAGGCCCGTGCGCGTCAACGTCGCGGTGAGGCCGTGGCGGGGGTTGGTCACGTGGACCGTGGCCCCGTGCGATGTGGCATGGTAGGCGGGCTGGTCTTTGCCCAAGGTGGCGGCGATGACGGCCTGGGCGGGCAGGGGCAGGTCAGCGAGGGTCGAGGCGGCGGCGTGACTGCGCGAGGGTAGGAGCAGCAGCCCGCCGATGAGCAGCAGGAGCCCGATGCGAATGAGTTGAGGTCTTCGCCGTAGTAGGAGGATCGCGCGCATCACGTACCTCGGTGTGGTATTCAGCCCAAGCAGCTACCTTTTAATAACAAAATGTACCACCACCGATTCGGCTCTGGCAAGCTTTTTTAAGCCTGTTTTTCTGTCTGGGTAAGGTGCATTACTATCCGGCTTGCCATGCGGCGCGCGCCGCTCACTCCAACGCGCGGACGGCGGTGCGGAGCTCACTGATATGGGTCGCCTTGATCGGCGTCTGTCGCGCCACAGATCGCGCAGGTTTTCCGTGAAGACCCACGCGATGCCGGTCGGGCACGTGCCCCTAGCCTGCCCTCTATATCAGGAGCGGCAGGGGGTCAAGGGAAAAAAGTGGGAGCTTCAATCAAGGACGACGACTTGTTCCGATGTATCTTGCGAGGACCAAATATATGATTAGCGGGCTTCGTCGAGCCGATACACGGCATGACAGGCCACGCAGTTGCCGGTCAGCTTCGCGAGTCCACGGAGGATATCGGCTTGATCGCCACCGGCTTTCATCTGGTCGGCAAGCATATCGAACCCCATGTGGGTTTGCATGCCTAGTTTCAGGAACGGTTGGGGCAGCAGTTTCTCGATCTGTGGATCAACGTCGGCGGCTACCGCCATGCCCGACGCGCGGGCCGCCTGCTCCGCCGCAGGGAGATCATCGGCCGCTACGCCTTGCACGATGCCGCCTACAGACACGAGCATCAGGCGCATCTCGGCAAGAATCTTATCTCGCTGGGCCGGGGCGAGGACCAGCCGTTGTCGCGTGTCGGTTGAGGGTTTGTGGGGTTCAACGGCAGCGGAGTTACCGAGGAACCCGATGGCGATCATTCCCACCACGCCAACGCAGGTTCCGATCAACGTGACCTTCATTCTCATGATGACCTCCTTTTCACTCTTCCTGCTTCGTGTGACTCCCCATTCTTAGTCACCAGGTGGAGCCACTCCACATCACCGATGACGTCCGATTCGGTGCTCACGATAACCCTCCGCCCTCAGGGCGCTGTCCGGAGCGGGGGTGGCCGATGGGCGTTGTCCAGTGGTGCCCTGAGAGCTGTTTCATCGGGGCGTCCGCTGTCTGCCGCAGATTCATCGCCAGACACAGGACGGCTCCCCACCCGAGTAACCCTGAGATAGCGAAGCTCGTTTGAGCAAGTACGCCGCTCGCTGGAAGTAGATCGAATAACCATGATGGCGACAGTAACGGGACAACACGACAGACCGCTGCCGCGCTGCCCAACCAAAAGGTCGCGTCAACCAACGCGGCGCTGGCCACCCGTTTCCGTCGCATGAAGCCCGGCAGCATCCGGACCGACGCGCCGAACACGAGGTGGGTGATGAAGCCGAGGAGATACATGTGACGGATCGCGTCCGTGGCGATCGGGATCGAATAGCCCAGCAAGATTGCCGCGCCGCCAAGGAGTTCGCCAAATGCGGCAAGGGCCAGCCATGTGTAGGCCGCATAGACCAGGCGTTCGAACCGGCCAAACTCTCCATAATCAGGTAAGCCCGGTCGTGTGGGCGGGCGGTCCGGCCCGGGTTCAAGAAAGCGGGCTTGGCGACCTAAGGGCCGGCGGCGAGTCAGCAGATCCAGTTGCCACACGAACCAGAGGATGACCCCCCCCTTCAGCAGCGTTCCCAGCGCGACAACCGACCTGATGGCCTCCGGCGCAAGCCCGGCAAGGGGAGGCGCCGTGGGGACCACTTGCAGCAATATGGCCAGGAGATACACGTATGCGGTCCCGTGGACCGGCCAATCCGGAGCGGGCAGGGCCAGATACAGCGGAAAGAGGCGAACTGAAAGCGCGAAAGCTACAGGTAACAGTACAAGGCTGACGAAGATCTGAACAGCAAACTCATTCCAGGCAGGGTCTACGGTACTAGTGCTGTTCAGCGCCATATGGAGCAGCAAGAACAGGTTGAGACACGCATAGAGAACCCAGCCAACCGCCATCATGCCAAAATACGGTTTGACCGCACTCAACGCCGGAAGCCTTCTGACCGCATGACTTCCGCGCACGGTCTCCATCAGGAGTGACACGTACAGGACGATCGCGCCTCCTTCCAGCAGTCCGGAGGCGCCTACCAGCCAACTGAGGGGAACAAAGATCGGGCTATCCTCGAGGGAGGCTAGAACCGTCCCTCCGACTGCCCGAAGAAGCAACCCTGGAATCATCAGCCAGAGAATCCGGCTCATCCGTTCGGGGTGAGGGAGGGGAAAGCTGGCCAGCCGGGGAATGAAATGCAGGCTGATACCCATGATAAATACGCCCGCCCAGCCAACCAGTTGCAGATGCCCGTGTGTCTGGATGAGAGCGTAGAAACCCTGCCCCGCGGGCAAGCCGTAGCCGATGACTACGGCTAGGTAGGCGCCGAACGCAAATCCCCCGAGGATCGCTGTTGTCAGCGATGTCCAGATAAACCCAGAGTGAAACTCGGCATATTGCATCAGACTAAGGTTCGCTTTTCGGGATCTACTGCCTGTACTTCGACGGGGAGATCGGATATATGCCCTTGTCTCCGCCGGTGATCAGTCGCGCAGAGCGGTGCCACGTCGCATAAGCCCACGCCCACTCGAATAACACAACAAAACGATTTCGAAAGCCGATGAGAAAAAAGATATGGATAAATATCCAGGCTATCCAGGCGAGGAAACCAGAAAGTTTAACCGTTCCGAACTCCGCGACGGCTGCTGCCCGCCCGATGGTGGTCAGTATTCCCCTGTCCACGTAGCGAAACGCCTCGCTGGGCAGTCCTTGACACCTCCGCAGGATGTTGTGAACAGCGTGGCGACCTTGTTGGATGGCAACAGGAGCCAAGCCCGGCAATTGATGGCCTGCGTGATCAGTTATTGCAGCCAGGTCGCCGATCACAAACACTTCCGGATAGCCGGGAATGCTCAGATCCGGTTCGACCAGAACCCGGCCTGCGCGATCAAGCGGCACCCTGAGCGATCGAGCCAAGGGTGAAGCTGTGACCCCAGCGGCCCAAAGCACCGTTGCGGCGGGGATCTGTTCGTTACGGATCACAACAGCGTCCGCCTTGATCGCTGTCACTGGGGAATTCTTCCGCACGTCCACGCTGAGTCGTCTCAGCGATGCTTCAGCCTTGGCGGAAAGATCTTCCGGAAAAGAAGGCAAAATCCGCGGTCCGGCTTCAACTAGAATGATGCGTGCGTCCTGTGGATTGATCGTTCGAAAATCTCCCACCATCACCTTACATGCGATCTCGCCGATTGCTCCTGCCAGTTCCACACCGGTCGGCCCTCCGCCCACAATGACAAACGTGAGCAACGCCTGCCGCCTGGCCTCATCCGTTTCGCGCTCGGCCTTTTCAAAGGCGAGCAGGATGCGGCGTCTGATTTCCAGCGCATCATCCACGTCCTTCAGCCCCGGCGCATAGATCTCCCACTCAGGATGCCCAAAGTAAGAATGGCATACTCCCGTTGCCAGAATCAGATAATCGTAGTTGGTCTCGCCGTCCTCCAGGATGACCTTGCGGGTGTTGACATCAACCGCAATCGCCTCCGCCAGAAACACCCCTGTATTTTTCTGGCTGTTCAGGACACCGCGTATGGGATAGGCGATGTCGGCAGGCGAGAGGCTTGCGGTCGCGACCTGGTACAATAAGGGTTGAAAGAGATGATAATTCCGGCGATCGATCACTGTGATCCGAACATCTGCATCTTTAAGGGACCGTACAGCATAAAGGCCCCCGAAACCAGCGCCGACAATCACCACATGAGGGCGATTCTGAACGTTCATCGCTTTCTCCTGGCCGCCCAGTCGTGATGCCACATACCCCTTCAGGGCCACGGCATTGTTGTGCCGGGCGCCCCGGGTGCCGGAGAGCAGGGTGAAGGTTGTCGCGCGAAGAGGCGTGCCCCGAGTCTACCCATCGTGGGGGACCGTACCGGATGCGGCAGGGGAGGTCCAGGAGAACGTGGAGATGTAAGGGCGTGCTGAGGTGATCCGAGGGGTGGTCGGCACAGGCGGTAACCATAACCTGCGTGGCGCGACCACCCCAATCACCATGATCCCTACAGCTTCTTCGCCTCGCTGGCCAGGTAGCTGGCAACACCCTCGGCAGTCGGCCGCATCCCCTTGGCGCCATGTGTCCACCCGGCCGGGCAGACCTCTCCATGCGCTTCGGTGAACTGGAGCGCATCCACCATGCGAAGCATCTCATCCACATTCCGTCCGAGCGGCAGGTTGTTGACGACCTGGTGTTGGACGATGCCGTGTTTGTCGATCAGGAAGGAGCCGCGCAGGGCCACTCCGCCCGGCAGCAGCACATCGTATTCGCGGGCGATGTCTTTTGTCATGTCGGCTACCAGCGGATAGGCCACTGACCCGATGCCGCCCTTGTTGACAGGGGTGCCACGCCATGCGGAATGGGTGAAATGCGAATCCACGGAGCAACCGATTACCTGGACGCCGCGCTTCTCGAACTCGGCCACACGATGGTCGAAGGCGATGATCTCCGAAGGGCAGACGAAGGTGAAATCGAGGGGGTAGAAGAAGAGCACAACATACTTGCTACCCTTGTAATCGGACAACTTGAAGTGCTCCTTGAAGCTGCCGTCCGGCATGACAGCGGTTACAGTAAAATCGGGCGCGGGCTTGCCTACGAGTACGCTCATTGCTCCTCCGTGTTTGTATGGGTTGATTCTAAGGTGCCGATACAGCGATGTATTATAAACGTTGTCGTACCCTGCTGGCAACGTCGAAGTGTCGTAGCGTGGTGAGATTGAACGCCACGAACCCGGATAGAGCCGAGGACTCCATGGTTCGAGCTATCTACTGACCCGGCTTCGTGATGGACAACCCTTCTGATCTATGATAGGAAATCCCTGTTGTTGTGCCTTGCGATATTGCTGTTACAGACGCAATACACCGTCGAAGGGAGAGCATAGATGATGCGGAAAACAGTGTATCAAAGCTGCCTGGTCCTCGTGATAGCGCTCCTGTGGTTGTTCGCTCATACCTCGTCGGCCGCCTCGGCTGGACTCATGGCCTATGCGACTAATGAAAAATCCGATGACGTCTCCGTCATGGACACCACAACCAATACAGTCATACGCACGATCCCGGTTGGCAAGCGCCCGAGAGGTGTGGCGATTTCGCCGGACGGCGAGCACGCCTACATCAGCAACGGCAATTCGGACAGCATCAGCGTAATCGAGACCGCTGCTGGAAAAGTCGTGGAAACGTGGCCCGCTGGGGTGGACCCCGAGGGGGTGGCGCTCAGCTCCGACGGGGCCCGTCTGTACGCAGTGAATGAGAACGGCGGAACGGTTACAGTGATCAACACCAAGACCGGTACAGTGATGGCCACCATCGAGGTCCAGGTGGAGCCTGAGTCGATCGTGATCAGCCCGAATGGAAAAATTGCTTACGTGTCCAATGAGACATCCAGCACTATTTCGGTCATCGATACCTCGGCCCTTAAAGTGGTGGCGACTATCCCGGTTGCGAAGAACCCCCGTGGGATCGCCTTCAGCCCGGACGGGAAGTATGCGTATGTGGCGAGTGAGCAGGCCGAGCCCGGTGTCTTATCGGTGATTGAAGTGGCTCGGCACCGCGTGATCAAGAGGGTCCCCGTGGGCGAACGGCCGGTGGGGGTGGTCATGACGCGGGATGGCCGCCGGCTCTATGTGGCGCATGGCCGGAGCAACGCCGTCTATGTGATCGATGCCCGCACTATGACTATCACAAAGAAGATCCCTGTCGGCCAGCGGGCCTGGTATTTGGCCTTTACGTCGGACGAGAGTCGCTTGTACGTTGCCTGTGGCCGCAGCGACGCGGTCTCGGTGATCGATGTTGCAACCGAGAAAGTGATCGCCACCGTCCCGGTTGGGAAGATGCCGTTTGCCGTCGCCATCCCGAAATAAGAGAGGAGATCTTCTATGCCAAAGTATTTGATCGAGCGGGACATCCCTGGGGCGGGGAAATTGTCGGTCCAAGAGCTGCAGGCGATTTCGCGGAAGTCGTGCGGCGTACTGGGGAAGCTTGGGCCGCAGATCCAGTGGGTCCATAGTTATGTGACCGACGAGAAGGTCTACTGCGTCTATATCGCGCCCAACGCCGAGCTGGTGCGGGAGCACGCCCACCAAGGCGGCTTCCCGGCGAACCGTATCTCGGAGATCAGGTCGGTCATCGACCCCACCACCGCGGAAGGATGAAACTGTCAGCTTTCAGCGGTCAGCTCTCAGCTTTTTCTGATACGTCCCTTGCTTTATCCGGGGCTGATAGCTGAATGCTGACTGCTGAGCGCTATTTTCAAACCTTGACAAGTCCGCTGAGAGGCTGGAAAATCGCGGCGAGCGTACAATTGGTTCGCCACTCAACCGGAGTGGCGCTGGTCCTGTCTGGCGAATGGAGATTGATGCATGTCCGAGACGGAAGCGGAAACAACCTACGTTGACAACATATTCGGGGTAGTCACCGACAAGCGGGTCGTCTACCACCCGAATAGAGGTTGGTTGACAGAAGGGCGCGAGGAGGATGCGCCCCTCAGCCATATCGCGTCGGTCGAATTCGTCATATCCCGCAGCCTCAGCAATGGGATCCTTCTTATTGTAATTGGGGTACCCACGATGCTGGTTCTTGTCGGCGTTATCTTGATCCTGTTTGGCTACTGCCTCGTCAAGGGGACCCCAACTGTTATTGTCAACACAACGGATGGGAAGCGGGAGATGATGAAAGGCTGGCCGTGGCATCGCGAACAGGCCTATAATTTTGCGAAGGCTCTTCAAGGCCGGATTGGACCTGATCAGGAGGTTCGCCTTGAGTATGTCAGTTCGGTTTCGGTCGGGACATCGCGTCACTTGCTCAGCGGACCTCTCCTTTTTGTGATCGTGATAGCGGCGCTCGTTGTTGTCGTCTGTGCCATCGTCTGGCTGGTCATGCTGCTTGGCCTATCTCCCTTTTAGTCACTACAACAGATGGTACTCATGATGTGAGGAGGAACTGCGATGTTCTTGAAAGATAAACAGACCGGTCACCTGGTGGAAATCATTAACCTTACAGCGCTGTTTGATCCACATCAGTTAACGGTGATGGGTCGAATCCATGCCGGCGAGGAGATGCAGGATCCCACCTCCTTCGACAAGTCCGATCTGATCTTCCCCTCCGGCGAGTGCCTGCCGCGCTACTGGGTGGATGTGCACTACAAAAGCGCCGCGGGGTAGTGTCCTCATTCAAGCTTACCCGAGGAAATATCGCTGATTCGGAAACTCTCTTCGCGCGTCATTGCGGGTCGAAGGCGAAGCAATCTCACCGTTCTTGATGAGCTGCAGAGGAGAACGGATAGATTGCCGCGCTCCCGTTGGTCGCTCGCAATGACGGTGCTGTCAGACGTGATACCTTGGGCACGGCTGCATGTAAATTAGGACACTACCCCCCCGCGAGAAAGAGTTGACATTGCAAAGCGCGTATGAAATATTTCTCCAACAGCAACACGCCTTCTCAGGTCTTATGACCTCTGACGGCGTTTTTGTTTGAATCCAGCTTCCGATGAGTTCTTGCAACATAGGTGAGCCTGTCCTGTAAACCCCTCGTTGTGCTTCGACGGGCTCAGCACGAACGGGACACCAATCTTTTCAATGGCCATACCGTTCGCCCCGAGCATGTCGAGGGGTGAGCGGGAGTTTGCAGAACCAGATCAGAAAGGATACCTATGAGCAATGTGTCGACGATGAATGGGTGCCTGGGGCGCGACCTTGCGCTCGAACTGGTCCGCGTGACCGAGGCCGCCGCGTTGGCCGCGG
>JAGWRQ010000272.1 GCA_028869615.1 Candidatus Methylomirabilota bacterium
GAGCCCAACCACCTTCTTGGTGTCCGGTTCCTTCCACATCTCTTCGGTCTGTCTGCTGAGCGTTTTGCTGCCTCTGGTCATCACCGTCATGCCCGTCCTCGCGAACTCCTGAATGCCGTACGGCCTGAGGAGTTCAACAAAGGCGTTCAACTTATCCTCGGCGCCGGTCAGCTCCAACATGTACGAAAAGGGCGCCACATCCACCACCTTGGCCCGAAAGATATCGGCAATCCGGAGGATCTCTGCCTTCGCCTCCGGTTTGGCTTTGACCTTGACGAGTATCAGTTCCCGTTCGACGAACTCCTCACCGGTCAGATCAGTGACACGAATCACGTCGATGAGCCGATTGAGCTGCTTGACCGCCTGCTCCACCACCGAGTCGTCTCCCCTCACGACAAGGGTCATCCGAGAGCTGGACGGATCCATGGTCTCACCCACGGTGAGACTGTCGATGTTATACCCTTTCGCGGCAATAAGCGCGGCAACGCGCGCGAGGACGCCTGCGTGATTCTCCACGAGCAGGGTGATGATATGACGCGCCTTCGCCTCTTTCGGTGTCGCCTTGGCCCGCTCGCTCATCTCAGTCCCTGAAACAGCTTCTCCGGAATCGGATCACCGTAGTCGATAATGTCCTTAATCGCTCCACCGGGCGGAATCATGGGGAAGCAGTTCTCCTCCCGCTCTGTCATGATATCGACGAGGACCGGTCCCGGTGTGGCGAAGGCCTTCTCAAGGACAGGCTTCACCTCATCTGGATGCTTGGCTCGCAGGCCGGCGACTCCGTAGGCCTCTGCAAGTTTCACAAAGTCCGGCTGGATCGTCAGGTCCACCTGCGAATATCGCCGGCTATAAAAAAGTTCTTGCCACTGCCGGACCATTCCCAGATAGCCGTTGTTGATGATCACTACCTTGACCGGCAGGTTGTTCTCCACGCAGGTGATCAGATCCTGATTGGTCATCTGGAAACTGCCGTCACCATCGATGCAGATCACTAAATCACTCGGGAACGCCGCCTGGGCGCCCATGGCCGCAGGAAATCCGTACCCCATCGTCCCGAGACCGCCTGAGGTCAGCCACCGACGCGGCTTGTGACCTCGATAGCGCTGTGCCGCCCACATCTGGTGCTGGCCCACCCCCGTCGCGACAATCGGGTTCATGTCCTCACTGACTTCAAAGACCATATCGATCGCGTACTGCGGCTTGATCACGTCTCGCATCGGACCGTATCGCAGCGGGTGTTTGGCCTTCCATTCCGCGATCTGCGCATACCACTCCTCAAAGTCGCCGGCCCACTTTCGTTCCACCTGGCCAACGGCTTTGTTGAGCTCACCCAGCACCTGCTTGACATCACCCACAATCGGAACATCCACATGCACCGTTTTTCTGATCGAGGTCGGATCGATGTCGATATGGATAATCTTGCATTGTTTGCCGAATTCGGACAGCTTCCCAGTCACTCGATCGCTAAATCGAGACCCGATGGCGATCATCAGGTCGCAATGTATCATCGCCATATTCGACCAGTAGGTTCCGTGCATGCCCACCATGCCGAGCCAGCGCGGATCGGATGTGTCGAAGGCGCCTAAACCCATCAACGTCAGCACAACCGGGATCTGGGTCATCGTAACCAACTCGTGGAGCTCGTCGAACGCCTCAGAGTGAATGAGCCCGCCGCCACCGTATATCAGCGGCCGCTTGGCGGTTCTCATCAATTCGACCGCTCGCTTAATCTGGC
>JAGWRQ010000077.1 GCA_028869615.1 Candidatus Methylomirabilota bacterium
CCACCAGCTTCATTGCCTTGGTGATCTGCTGCGTACTTTTGACCGATGTAATGCGCCGCTTAATGTCGCGTAATGTCGCCATGCTCTGCCGCCCCTAAACCCTGCTCTTATGCCGCCTTTCGGGCGGCCAGGAACTCGGCCTTGCACTCAGTAATCGCTTGATCCATCTGGGCGCGGAGGGCATCGCTGAGTTCGCGCTTTTCCCTGATCTCCTGAAAGATGCCCGGATACCTTCCCTCGACGGATTTGTGCAATATCCCCTCGAATTGCAAGACCGCGTCAACCGGAAGCTCGTCCAGGTGGCCGGCCGTCCCCGCATAGATGATGAGGATCTGTCGTTCGACCTCGAGGGGCACATACTGCCCCTGTTTCAGCACCTCGACCATTCGCGCGCCCCGATTGAGCTGGGCCTGGGTGGCCTTGTCCAATTCGCTCCCGAATTGGGCAAATGCGGCCATCTCCCGATACTGCGCCAGGTCCAGCCGAAGTTTACCGGCCACCTGCCGCATCGCCTTGATCTGGGCCGATCCGCCGACCCGGGAGACCGACAGGCCGACGTTGATGGCCGGCCGGATACCGGCGAAGAACAGATCGGTTTCCAGATAGATCTGGCCGTCGGTAATCGAGATCACGTTGGTCGGGATGTAGGCCGAGACGTCGCCGAGCTGGGTCTCGATGATCGGCAGTGCGGTCAGCGACCCCCCGCCCAGATCGTCATTCAGCTTGGCCCCCCGCTCCAGGAGGCGCGAGTGCAGGTAGAAGACGTCGCCCGGATAGGCCTCCCGGCCGGGCGGCCGACGCAGCAGCAGCGAGAGTTGGCGGTAGGCCTGCGCATGCTTGGACAGGTCGTCGTAGATGCAGAGGGCATGACGACCGGAGTCTCGGAAATACTCGCCTATCGCGCAGCCGGCATAGGGGGCGATATATTGAAGCGGCGCCAGCTCTGAGGCGGTGGCCGCAACAACCGTGGTGTAGGCCATAGCCCCGGCCTCTTCCAGTGTCTTCACTACCTGGGCTACGGTAGACCGCTTCTGCCCGACGGCCACGTAGACGCAGAAGACGTCTTTACCCTTCTGGTTGATGATGGCGTCAATCGCGACGGCGGTCTTGCCGGTCTGTCGGTCGCCGATGATCAGCTCGCGCTGTCCCCGACCGATCGGAATCATCGCATCGATAGCCTTGATCCCCGTCTGAAGCGCCTCCTTGACCGGTCGGCGGTCGACCACCCCTGGGGCCAACCGCTCAATGGGCCGAAGTTCCGTGGCGTCGATCGGTCCCTTCCCGTCAATCGGCAGGCCCAGGGCGTTCACCACCCTCCCCACCAGCGCCTCGCCCACCGGCACCGAGGCGATCCGGCCCGTCCGCTTGACCAAATCACCCTCTTTGATCGCTTCCGCCTCGCCCAGCAGGACCGCGCCGACGTTGTCCTCCTCAAGGTTCAGCACCATGCCGAAGACCTCGCGCGGGAACTCCAGCAGCTCGCCGGCCATGGCCTTTTCCAGGCCGTAGATGCGGGCGATTCCGTCGCCCGCCTCGATGACGGTGCCGACCTCCGCTACATCCACAAGCGCCTCGTACCCGGACAGTTGCTGCTTGATGATTTCGGTGATCTCTTCCGCTTTGATCTGCGCCATTCCGTTACCCTTTCAGTATCAGCGATACTCGCTCTTCAGCAGGTGTTCGCGCACCTTTTTCAGTTGTGTCCTTACGGACCCATCGTAGATGGTGCTGCCGATCTGCGCAACCAACCCGCCCACGATGGAGGGATCGACTCGGGTCTCCAGATAGATCTCTTTTCCCGTCGCCATCCGCAGGCGCTCCTTAAGCCCGTGAACGATCGGCTCGGACAAGGGGACCGCTGAGGTCACTGTGGCTTTCCCACGACCCAGCCGCTCGTCGGTCAGCTCCTCGTAGGCGAGGGCCATCTCTCCAAGGTGCGGGAGCCGTCTTTTCTCCAGGATCAGATTCAGAAAGTTGGTGGTGAGCGGTTTCACGCCCACCCCTTCCGCGATCGTGTGCAGGATGCGCCGTTTATCGGTCAGCGGGACGGCGGGACTTGCGAAGAAGGTGTCCACCTCGCGAGTCCGTTTCATGGTCTCTACAACCGCGCGGAGGTCACGCCCCACCGCCTCCAGCAGTTGCTGCTCGGCCGCCACGTCCGCCAGCGCCTTGGCGTACCTCTTGGAGAGGCCGCCAGCCCTCACCGACCGCTCCCGATCTCGGCCACTACCTGCTCCGCCAGACGGCGATGATCATCGGTCGTGAGGCTGCGGGCAATGACACGCTCCGCGATCCCCAGTGAGAGACCCACCACCTCCTGGCGAAGCTCGATCTTGGCCCTTTTGACCTCCTGCTCGATCTGCGCCTTAGCCTCGGTGACAAGGCGGGCGGCCTCTTCACGCGAGACCTTGAGCAGCCGCTGTCTTTCCTCCTCTACCTCACGGATCGCCGACTCTCGCATTGCGGCCGCCTCTCGCCGAGTCGCGAGAATCTGCGCTTCGTACTCCTTCTGCGTCTGAGCCGCGGTCTCCCTGGCCATCTTGGCCTCCTCCAGGGAACGCTTGATGCCGTCGGCCCGCGTCGCCAGGAACTGGGTGAGCGGCTTGTACAAGAAGCGGTACAGTACAGCAATCAGAATGAGAAAGTTCACAACCTGAATGAGCAACGTCTTGTTCAGGTTGATGATCCCGGACTGCTCCCCTCCATGGGCCTCCTCAGCAGCCCAGGCAGGAAAGGCCGCGAGAAGCGCCAAGCCCAGGAAAAAGCAGGCCGCTACCGCGATAAGCCGGATGCGATCCTTCGTCATGGCTTCTGATCCTCCAATCCGGTATTGCTGCTGTGCGAAAACGACGAACGAACGACGAAATACCCGCCCATCCCAAGCTGAACCGCCAGCAGGCCGAGCGCCATCCCGATCAGATTAACCGGCAGATATACGATCACGAGGAAGACGATGACGGCGACTCCGAAGAGTCTAAGAACAGATCGGACCCACCAGTACCGCTGACCACGCGACCGAGGCCCCGGGCGCTCCGTGAGACGGATCACGGTTTGAACAATGAGCCTGAAGCTGAACAGGCTTACGAGTGCGCCGGTGGCAAGGCCCAAGGCCCAATCCCACTTCCCGAACAGTCCAAAACCGACGAGCCCGGCCACGACGAGGCCGAGCGCGCCTACCAGCGTACCCCGGACGAACTGCTCCCGCTCGTTCATACCACCGGCAAAAAAGCGCTGCCGGATCCCCTGAGTCGGACCTGGCAGCTCTCTACACCTCAAAGACCATTTAGCTTGCCCTATGATTCACAATCTGTCAAGCCTTTTTTACCCGCGGGGTCAGTGTGCCTCCTGGGTTGTTGCGACGGTGGCACCACCCACGAGCAGGTCGGGCTCCGATGCATCATAGAACACGGCCGCCTGGCCCGGCGCAGGAGCGGGCTGGGCCTGCGTCCATCGGACCCGTATGCGGCCATCGCCAAGGGGGGAAACTGTCGCCGGCATCGCAGCCTGACGGGAACGAACCTTCATGAGGACCGGACGTTCCGTGGTCAAGCGATCCCACGCCACGAGGTTAAGCTGCTCGGCCACAAATTCGCGTTGTAGCAGTTCATCCCGCCTGCCTACGACGACCGCATTGGTCTTCGGGTCCAGTCGGACCACGTAAAAAGGACCGCCTGCCATCCCCAGGCCGTTACGCTGGCCTACGGTGTAGAGCGCCAGGCCTTCGTGCTGCCCGAGGATCCGGCCGGTGCTATCGGTAATCGGACCCGGTCTCAGCCGGTCCCCACACTGCTCCCGCAGGTAGGTCCGGTAATCGTGACCGACGAAGCAGAGATCCTGGCTGTCGGCCTTGGCGGCAATCCTCAGACCGAAGGCGGCAGCTCGTTCCCGGACCTGGTCCTTAGTCATGTGACCAACAGGCAAACAGGTTCGGCCAAGTTGGGCTTGGGTCAGGCGATACAGAAAGTAGCTCTGGTCCCGCTCGTCATCGATTCCGCGGCGCAGCAGGTAGCGACCGCTCGTGGGCTCCCGCTCGATCCGCGCATAATGTCCGGTTGCCAAGCGCTCGGCCCCTAACCCCACCGCCTGCCGAAGCAGTGAGCCGAACTTCACCAGCTCATTACAGCGCACGCAGGGATTCGGCGTCAGGCCCCCCAGATAGGCCGCCGTAAACTCGTGGATCACCTCGCGATGAAACTGCGACTCGTAATTCAAGACGTAATACGGGATCCCGAGTTGCGCGGCCACGAGCCTCGCGTCCTCCGCATCCTTGACGGAGCAACAGCGATCGGCCCGCTCCGAGCCGCTCCCCGCCTCTCTGGGCAACAGCTTCAGATTGACCCCGACAACCTCATGCCCTTGCTCTATGAGCAGAGCGGCGGCCACGGCGCTGTCCACGCCGCCGCTCATCGCCACAACGACTCTCGGCCTACGGCTCACGAAGATGACTGCTTGCTGGAGCTGTCTGGGCCGGCTCGCGATGTCCGAAGTCCGCGGCGGCGCGGACCCGCTCCACCAGGGGCGGTAAGACCGCAAGGACACGCTCAATCTCCGCCGTCGTCGTCCTGGCGCCCAAGGAAAACCGAATCCCGCCGCCGTCGATCTCAGGCCTTCGGCCCATCGCCCACAGCACGTGCGATGACTCAAGCGAGCCGGAGGCGCACGCGGCGCCTGCGGAGACCTCGACCCCCTCCAGATCCAGGGCAACCGCCAACGAATCCTCCCGAACCCCCTGAAACGAGATGTTAGAGGTATTGGGCAGCCGCTGATCCCGGTCGCCATTCCGCCGCGTCCCCGTGATCCGTCTGAGAACGACCGCCTCAAGGCGATCTCGGAGCGTTCTCAGGCGGCAGCTTTCAGTCGGCATCGATTCGAGCGCGAGCTTCGCCGCACAGGCCATGCCAACGGCCGCCGCCACATTCTCCGTCCCGGCTCTCACGCCATGCTCCTGCTCCCCACCATGTATTTGCGGGACGATCCGTGTCCCGGGGCGGACATACAGGACTCCAATCCCCTGCGGCCCGTAGATCTTATGCCCAGAAATCGTAAGCAGATTTACCCCCAGAGTGTCGACGTCAATCGGCAGACGACCGAACGTCTGGACAGCGTCTGTGTGAAAGATGATCCCGCGCTCCCGTGCGAGCTGCCCGATCTCAGCGATGGGAAAGATGACCCCGGTCTCGTTGTTGGCGTGCATCAAGGAGATTACCGTTGTGTCGGTCCGGAGGCTCCGCTTGACGCTCTCCGGATCGAGCAGCCCCTCTGCGTCAACCGGTAGATAGGTGACCTCGAACCCCTGCCCCTCAAGAGCCCGGCAGGCGCCGATCACGGCTCGGTGCTCGACCGCCGAGGTCACGATGTGTCGTCCTCGCTCCCGGGCGGCCCAGGCAGCGCCCTTGATGGCCAGATTGTCAGCCTCCGTGCCCCCCGACACAAAGACCACGCTCTCCTTCTCCCTCGCTCCAAGCGCTGACGCAATGGCCTCGCGCGCCTCTTCTAAGGCTCGTTTGGCCTCCCTGCCCCGACTGTGACTCGAGCTGGCATTGCCAAAGCGCGAATCAAGATATGGCCTCATCGCCTCCAGCACCTCCGGTCGCATCGGGGTGGTGGCATTATAGTCAAGGTAAATGCTCACCGGTTCTCCAGCGCCTCGTCCTCCCGCTTCGGGCTTAAGCGCACCACCTTTCCCTCATCCCGACGCATCTCACAACTGCCGTTGAGGACCGCCCCGTCGCAAACGACCAAGCTCGAGGTTTTGATAGTACCGCTCACTTGGGCTGTCGGCAGGATATCTACCCGCTTTCTCGCAACGATATTGCCTTCCACTCGTCCGCCTATCACGAGCGAGCCGACCCGGATATCCGCCCGAACAGTCGCCGTCTCGCCGATGAGCAGCAGATCGTTTCCGGAAATGTCGCCCTCGAATTGCCCGTCCAGTCGGACCGTCCCTTCGAACTGTAGGGTCCCACTGAAACTGGTTCCCTCACCGAGAACCGCTCGAATCTCCCCATAATCGCCGGGTGGCTTCGCTCGCTTCGAAAACACGGACTTCTCTCCTCGCGGCTGCGTCAGCCAGCGCCTGCACAGACCCCTCCAAAAAGACGGGCGCCTGCGACCAAGAGATAGAATGTCAGAAACGGCCACAGCAGGAGACCCAGGGCCGGAATGGCCCCGATGAGCCCTGCCACAATGAATAAGCCGATACTGAGCAAATACGCCTCTACATACTCAGTCAGCACCGTGCGGATCCGCAACCAGACGATTGCGGGGTGCAGCGCAGCCTCAAGTCGCCGCTCCAAAAGGTACCGCGCAACGCCCATCGGGAGAAAGAATCCGACTGTAATCCCGGCGAGCGTTCCGAGCATGATCAGGACAACACCTAGAACCAGCGCCGCACCCCCTCTCACCAAGAGGCCAAAGCCGGAAATGACGAATAGAAGGGGGACGATCTCATAAGCCATAGCGAGCACAAACAGCAGCAACCCCTTTGCGCACAAGGTCGACCACCGGTTCCACGACGGCATCGCGTCAGCTTGGGGGACTGCCAGGGCGCCCTGAAAAGTTACTAGCGCGAAGCCGAGCGCGGGGAAGTTGGCTGCCTGCGCTACCAGGGATCCGGCGGGAGCAAGCTCCCGCGTGAGCAGGAAGCCAAGGGCGACAAAGAGCGTCTCCAGGAGAAGCCCAACGCCACCACCAATCACCAGCTTCGGCAGCCACTTCCGATCTTCCAACGGGAAGGCCAACGCCTTCGCCACCTGGTTAAGCAAACCCACCTCTGCAATGTTTCACGTGCAACATTCATCACTTAGTCATGCCCACAGATGCGCTCATAGATCCTGTCGAGGTCCTCCATCGAGTAAAACTCTACCGCAATCGTCCCCCCTTTGCCCTTTCTGCAAATTTGAACCTTGGTTCCGAGCGCCTGCCGAAGGGCGTCCTCGGCTGCCCGGATCGTCGGCTCACTTACTACGGGGCGCCGCTGAGGGCCGCCGGCCTGTTTCAGCCGCCGGACCAGCGCTTCGGTGGCGCGCACGGACAGGCCCCGACGGATCGCCTCATCGCGCGCCCTGATCTGGTCGGCTCCCCGCTCCAGCCCCAGCAGGGCCCGGGCGTGCCCTTCCGATAGAACACCCTCAACCAGGTCGGCCTGGACCTGCTTTGGAAGCTTGAGCAGCCGCAGCGCGTTCGCCACCGAGGAGCGATCCCGACCGACCCGACGAGCCACCTCTTCCTGGGTCAGCCCGAACTCGTCCTGAAGCCTTAAATACGCCTCAGCCTGCTCAATCGGGTTCAGGTCCTCCCGCTGCAGATTCTCCACCAACGCCACCTCCAGCGCCTGGCTGCTGGTGAGCTCTTTCACCAGGGCCGGAACCGCGTCAAGTCCCACCATCCGCGCGGCCCTGAGGCGACGCTCCCCGGCTACCACCTCCAGCCGACCCCCCTCTCGACGCAGGAGTATGGGCAAGAGCACCCCATGGGCTTTAATGGAGGCCGCCAGCTCGTTGAGCTTGGAGTCGTTCATGGAGCGCCGGGGCTGGAGTGTGCCCGGCGCGATCTCCTCTATTCGAACCTGTGTCGCCCCGGAAAGGTCCGCTCCGGGGATCAGTGCTTCCAGCCCCCTACCGAGGGCTCTGCGTTGCGCCATCGATGATCTCCCTGGCTAAGCGAAGGTAGCTTTCGGCCCCGGACGAGCGGCCATCATACAGAAGAACCGGCTTCCCGAAGCTGGGCGCCTCACTCAGTCGCACGTTTCTGGGAATCACCGTTCTTAGGACCGTGTGCGGAAAGTGGCGCCGTACCTCCTGTTCCACCTGCTCGCAAATATTCAGCCTCATGTCATACATAGTCAGGACGATTCCCTCGACCTGTAGGTTCGGGTTCAGCCTCACCCGGCAAAGGGTCACGGCCTCCATGATCCTGGCCAAGCCTTCCAGGGCGTAGTATTCGCACTGAAGCGGGATCAGGACTGAGTGGGCGGCTGCCAGGGCATTGACGGTCAACAGGCCAAGGGAGGGCGGGCAGTCGATCAGAACAAAGGCGTACGCATCTGCCCCAGCCCCCAGCGCATCCTTCAGGCGAGCTTCCCGATACGGGCTGAGCGCCAACTCGACTTCCGCCCCGATGAGGCGGTCTCCGGCCGGAACCAGGTCCAGCCCTGGGGCCAGGGTCGGTCGCGCCACTTCAGCGATCTTCGCCTCCCCCATAAGCAGGTCGTAGGCGGCCGGTGTGGCCTCGCGTTCGACCCCCAATGCGCTCGTGGCATTACCCTGTGGGTCGAGGTCGAGGAGGAGCGTCCGCTGCTCCGCCGCCGCGAGAGAGGCGGCCAAGTTTACGGCGGTTGTGGTTTTGCCAACCCCACCCTTTTGGTTCGCAATGGCGATGATCCGCATCGCTGCTCTCCCTGCTTAACTTAACCTAGAAGGGTACCACAGTCTGCGGCAGGAACAAAGCGGCAGGTTAGAAGAAGTTTCACGTGAAACACACATTAGCTGTCAGCTGGTAGCTATTAGCTGTCAGCTTTCTCCAGGATGAGCAAGTGAGTTGGCGGAAATCCTACGTCGGGCGCAGGAACCTCCAGGATCTCCACCCTCATCCCTAATGCGGCGAGCAAGGGGCGCACGGACGGAAGCGAGTCGCGCGCCCCTTGCCCCGCCTGCAGAATCAGGCGTCCACCGGGCTTCAGAAGCGGCTCAACCATGCGCGCCACATCCGGGACCGGAC
>JAGWRQ010000078.1 GCA_028869615.1 Candidatus Methylomirabilota bacterium
AGCATGGGGCATCATCGCAGTACTCTCCGACCCTTCCTTCTCCTGCGGGCATGATGGGGCTGAAGACGACCGATAGGAGGGCTGCTTGGCATCGGTCCATGGCGTCTCCCCGAGCAGGCCCTGAAGGGTCATGTGCGCGCCCTGCTTATCGAGCGGCTTGTTGCCAGAACCGCACTTCGGTGAGTGAACGCACGAGGGGCATCCGGATTCACACGGGCACTCCTCCAGGAGTTGTCGTGTCTTGAGGAACAGCTCCGGCAGGACCTGGAAGCCGCGCTCGGTCAGCCCGATCCCGCCGGGATAGCCGTCATAGATGAAAATGGCCGCGCGAGCGGCCTGCGGGTGGATCGGGTATGAGATTCCGCCGATGTCCGAACGGTCACAGAGGGCGTACAGCGGGAAGAGGCCGATCATGGCGTGCTCCACCGCATGAATGCTCCCCATGAAGTGAAACCCTGCCGCCTCAATGGTTGCCTTCAGCCCATCAGGTACCTCAAACCAGAGGCCCACGGTCTCAAAGGTCTGGGGTGGCAGATCTAATTGGTACGATCCGATCTTATCCTGGCCGAAGATCCGCCTGCGCTCATAGCCAAGTACTCGCTCGGTGACTTTCAGGCGACCCAGGTGGTAGGGGATCCCCTGGTGGTCCCTGGATTCCCGGATGTCGAGGATTTCCGTGTCCTTCTCGGCGAGGGGCGCGGTGTAGTAATCAACGGTGACCGGTTTGACGTGGACTTTGCGCTGAATCAGGTCCAGGCTCATGCTCTCGTACTGCTGCCCCTGGTGCAGATAGATGGCTCCCGGATGACACTCGTGTATAGCCCGGATCCCGTCAATAGTGCCGATGGTCCGACCGGTCTGGTCAAGGATGGCATAGGCCTCTCCCAAGGAGCGGATGTTGATTCGACGCTGGGGGTGGCGCTCGCGGGCGTACCACTCGGTTCCATCCGCCGACAAGAGCAACCTTCCCTGATCGTGAAGCGCCTGGATGAGAACTTTTTCAACGGCATAGAATGAGTCGTCGGTTCGCAACGGCACTTCCGAGGCTGCCGCCACGAGATGCGCCGCGAGAATCTGGTCGTTGCCAGGATCGACGATGGCCGCCTCGTAGGGACGACTGAAGAAGTCGTCGGGATGGCGGAAAAAGTACTGATCGAGGGCATCGGGAAGCGCGATCAGGATAATCAGGGCGTCCCGTCGGCCACGACCCACCCGACCGCCCCGTTGCCAGGTGCTGGTGATGCTGCCGGGATAGCCGACGAGGAGGCAGACATCCAGTCCGCCCACGTCAATCCCAAGCTCCAAGGCTGAGGTCGTTACGACCCCTGCCAGTTGTTCGCTGAACAGCCCTCGCTCGATGGCTCGGCGTTCATCGGCCGTAAAACCCGCTCGATAGGCAGCAAGCCTGCTGCCAAGCCTCTGATCGGCTTGCCGTGCCCACATGGCAATCAGTTCGGCGATCTTTCTGGCCTTGGCGAAAGCGATGGTCTTCAACCCGTTCCGGAGGCAGCGGAGCAGCAGGTCGGTCGCCTCGGTATAGGGGCTGCCGATCGGATTGATCAGAAGGAAACGCTTGCCCTGCTGCGGGGCCCCATCCGCATCGATCAGTTGAAACGGCAGACCGGTGAGTTGCTCCGACAGGCCGAGAGGATTACTGATCGTCGCCGAGCAGGCGATGAACTGCGGCTGAGCTCCGTATGCGGCTGCTACCCGCCGCAGACGCCTCAGGACGTGGGCGATATGTGAGCCAAAGACCCCGCGATAGGTGTGCAGTTCGTCGAGGACCACATAGCGGAGGTTGCGCCAGAACTCGCGCCACTGGGCGTGGTGGGGCAGCAGCGAGAGGTGGAGCATATCCGGGTTGCTCAGCAACAGTTGTGGCGGATCGTCTCGGAGCTTCGCCCGCCGGGATGCAGGCGTATCCCCATCCACAATGGCGGCGCGGATATCCTGCCCCCAGGGAAGCAGGGTCTGCAACATCTTCAGTTGATCCTGCTCCAGCGCCTTGATCGGGAACAACAGGAGGGCGCGGGCCGAATGATCAGTCAGCAGGTGTTCGAGGATCGGCAAGAGATAGGTCAAACTCTTGCCGGATGCGGTGGAGGTGACAACCAGTGAATGCTTGCCGGCGCGTGCCGCCTCAATGGCAGCACACTGGTGCGTGTAGAGCTGGTCGACTCCGATCCTGCGTAGCGCGTCGCGAAGCGGTCCTGACATGGGATCGGAAAGGTCCGCATAACTGGGTGATTTCGAAGGGATCTGCCTGAGGTGGACAGGGTGTCCCCGAGTCGAGTACCCTTGGCGCAACTCGTCGACGAACCGATCGATCTCTGGGATGGGTAGAGGCGAGGGGAATCGCCCAGCCGGATGTGCCTTCACAGGTCGCATCATGCTCAGGCGCTTTGGATCAAGAGCGTGATATCATCCGCTATGTTTCTTGGCCACATATGATCATTTCTTTTATCACGGCATGGGAAAGCGTGTCAATGCCAAAACCCATTTGACCTTGACAAAGATGACGTTGATACTATGATACCGGGTCAGGTTCCAAAAGGTTCCTTGTCGATCCCAGACAGTCGGACGATCCGAAGGCGAGGCGCAGGGTGTCCCGCCGCCGGGAAAGAGACCGCATCCACAGGATGGTGTAGGCGAAGATAAGCCATGAAAATCCATGAATTTCAGGCGAAGGCGATCCTTGGCGCCTACGGGGTGCTCGTTCCAAAGGGAGAGGTGGTGACGACGCCCGTCGAGGCGAGGCGTGCTGCCGAGCGGCTTGGCGGCACCGTGGTGCTGAAGGTCCAGATTCACGCGGGTGGCCGGGGCAAGGGTGGTGGGGTCGTGCTGGTATCTTCACCGCAGGAGGCAGAGGCCGCGACGAAGCGGCTCATCGGCTCCCGCCTCATTACTCATCAAACTGGTCCTGAAGGGAGAGTGGTCAAAAAGGTTCTGGTAGAGGAACGAGTGACCATCAGTCGCGAGCTGTACGCTGGGATCGTCCTGGATCATAGGGTGGCACGGCCCGTAATCATGACCAGTGCTGCCGGCGGGGTGGAGATCGAAGAGGCGGCGGCAAAGGATCCGGAAAGGATTACGGGGGTCGCCGTGGATCCGGCCACCCAACTTCAGCCCTTTCACGTCCGCCGACTTGTTTTGGGGCTCGCATTGCCGCAGCCGGTCCAGCGTGCGGTTGCCAGCCTATTTCCAGCTCTGTATCGAGTTTTTCAGGAAAAAGATTGTTCGTTGGTCGAGATCAATCCGCTAGTGGTTACTGCTGAGGGTCGCCTCTTGGCCCTGGATGCCAAGCTGAATATCGACGATAATGCCCTTTTTCGCCACCCTGATCTGGAGGCGCTCCGTGATCCGGATGAGGAACTGCCCCTCGAGGTCGAGGCTTCGCGATTCGGACTGAGCTACATCAAGCTAAACGGCGCCGTGGGATGCATGGTCAACGGGGCCGGCTTAGCCATGGCAACCATGGATCTGGTGAAGCTCGTCGGCGGTGAGCCGGCCAACTTTCTGGACGTCGGTGGGGGCGCCAGCGCCGAACAGATCGAACACGCGTTTCGCATCCTGATTTCGGATCGGTCTGTGAGTGTGGTGCTGATCAACATCTTCGGGGGTATCCTCAGGTGTGATCGGCTGGCGGAGGGGATGATTCGCGCAGTTCGTTCCCTCCGGGTGGCATCGCCAATCATAGTCCGGATGGAGGGGACCAATGTGGACCAAGGTAAGCGCATGCTCACTGAATCCGGTATCAACTTCATCACAGCGGACGGGATGCAGGACGCTGCTGAGAAGGCGGTGCGCGCCGCCAAGCGAAATGGCGTTAATAGCGATCAGCGTGGACTATGAGCATTCTGGTGGATCAGCAGACGCGCGTGGTGGTGCAGGGGATTACCGGCAAGGAAGGGACCTTCCACGCCCTGGCGTGTCGGGAGTATGGGACCCGCGTGGTCGCAGGTGTGACCCCAGGCAAAGGGGGTGTACGCCACGAGGAGATTCCGGTCTTTGACACCGTGCGCGAGGCCGTAGACAAGGAGAACGTCAATACCGCCCTGATCTTTGTTCCCGCTGCCTTCGCCGCTGAGGCTATTTTGGAGGCGATCGATGCGGCGGTCCCGCTAGTGGTGTGCATTACAGAGGGGATTCCGATCCTGGATATGGTGCGGGTAACCCGTGTCCTCCGCGGGTCAGCAACCCGCTTGGTTGGTCCGAACTGTCCGGGGATTATCTCTCCCGGCAAGGTTAAAGTGGGGATTATGCCCGGGCATATCCACAAGCCCGGCAACATCGGTGTGATCTCAAGGAGCGGTACGCTGACCTATGAGGCGGTGAATCAGCTTACCCATCTGGGCCTTGGCCAGTCCACCTGCATCGGGATCGGTGGGGATCCGATTATCGGTACTTCCTTCGTCGATTGCCTGGCGCTCTTTGAAGACGACAGGGCGACCGAGGCCATTCTGATGATCGGCGAGATCGGGGGCGCTGCTGAAGAGGAGGCGGCAGCATTCGTCGAGCGTCACGTGTCCAAACCGGTCATCGCGTACATTGCCGGGCTTGCAGCTCCTCCCGAGCGGCGCATGGGCCATGCGGGGGCGATCATCTCCGGCGGAAGAGGAACGGCAACAGAGAAGATCTCTGCCCTGCAGCGCGCCGGAATCGCTGTGGTGCACAATCCGGCGGAGATCGGAGTCGAGGTGAAAAGGATGGTCGACGGGTCGCGGAAACAACATCCGCCCAAAGGGCGGCCATCGTGAGTGGGTAACGGACTTTCTTGACCGTGGAGTCGAACAATGGAGCAAACCTTAGTCATTGTAAAGCCGGATGCTGTGGCGAGGGGCCTTATCGGTGAGGTCATTCGGCGGTTTGAGGCAGAGGGGCTGGTGGTGTGCGGACTGAAGATGGTGTGGCTGGCGCAGAAAGAGGCTGAGGGTTTTTATCAGGTGCACCGGCACCGCCCGTTTTTTGAGAGCCTCACGCATTTTATGGCCTCTGGTCCCTGTGTGATGATGGTCCTCGAGGGGGAAAAGGCGATAGGGTGTGTTCGTACGCTGATGGGTGCCACCGATCCGGCCGAGGCCGATGAAGGGACGTTGCGGCGGAGTTTTGCCACGAGCATTGAAAAGAACGTTGTGCATGGTTCCGACTCGGCCGCATCGGCGGCCTTTGAAATCCCGTACTTCTTCAATCGATTGGAGATTATTCCTGTGGCAGAGAGGGGGGAAACATCTCTGGCATGAACTGGAATCGATGGTCGTTCTGCCAGGAAATTCCTTGACTTGGGAGTACCCCCCTTGTAGAATGCCACTGGGTTTGATGGAGTGCGTGCAATGCTGGTGGAGCGGTCACAGATTCCTCCGGAAGGGTTAGATCTTGAAGTGTGCGAAGAGCCCTGCTGGGAGGGAGTTGAAGAACTGTGGTTGTCACTTACTCCGGTTGAGGCCTCATTTCATCTGGAGCGGGAGGTCAACGGTATCCTTGCGAGCGGAACATTCTCAACAACGGCAGTCGTCCTGTGCAGCCGATGCTCTGAGCCGATTTCTATTCCCCTCTCCGATTCGTTCACGATTCTGTATACGGAAGCCAGTGAAGCCTTTCGCGCTGAGGAGGTCGAACTCAGTGCCGCCGAGATGGATGTCGATATCATGCAAGACGATCGCCTCGACCTGACCAAGCTTTTGCGCGAGAATGTCCTGCTGAATTTGCCGCTTCAGCCCCTTTGTCGGGCCGACTGCCGCGGTCTTTGCCCTCATTGCGGGATCAACTTGAACGAGAGCTCGTGTCGGTGCGGCGTTCAGGCAGGCGATCCAAGGTTGCTTCCCCTTCAACATTTACTCTAGCCTACTGAAGTCCAGGAGGATGAACAATGCCCCTTCCAAAACGTCGTCACAGCAACACCCGGACACGAAAACGGCGCTCCCATCACGCCCTCACTATGCCTACTCTCGCTGAGTGTCCCAACTGTCATGAGCGGAAGCTGCCTCATCGTGCGTGCCCCGCTTGTGGCTATTATCGTGGCCGGGAGGTTGTGAAGCGGGAGGAGGTCTAAGCCTCCCGCTCCCGACAGGCACATAGGTATGGGGACCTGTATAGCCCTTGACGCGATGGGCGGAGACCGTGGCCCAATGGTCACCGTTGAGGGCGCTGTGGCTGCCGCCCGAGAGTTCAACCTGTCGGTCTTGTTGGTCGGGAACGAACAGGAAATCAGCCGGGCACTACAGCAGCACGTCACGAACGGGCTTGGTATTGCGATCCGACACGCCCCCGAGGCGGTGGGGATGCAAGAGTCGCCTTCTGCCGCCTTACGAAAAAAGAAGCAGTCCTCCATTCGGGTCGGTCTGGAACTGGTTAAGAATGGGGAGGCTGATGCCTTTATCAGCGCCGGGAACACGGGGGCCGTGATGGCCACCGCGCTGATTACTCTGGGTCCGCTTCCCGGCGTTGAGCGTCCCGCCATCGCCGTCATCATTCCGACGCTGAAGGGTCAATCGATCTTGTTGGATGGCGGCGCTAATGCCGATTGTAAGGCACGGCATCTTCTCCAGTTTGCTATTATGGGGGATGTCTATGCGCGTCAAATCATGGGAAAGCCATCACCTACCGTCGGCCTTTTGAGCATCGGGGAGGAAGAGAGCAAGGGGAATGAGCTGACTCGAGAGGCCTTCAAGGGGCTTGAAGAGGAGCAGTCCATCAACTTCATCGGAAACGTCGAGGGCCGCGAGGTTCTCAGGGGAACTGCCGATATCATTGTGTGCGACGGGTTCACCGGCAATATCGCCTTGAAGGTCATTGAAAGCGCCGCGGAGTTCTTCACGCTCTTGCTGAAGGAGGAGCTGGCAAAGGGGTTGGCTGGGATGGCCGGCGCCTTATTGGCTCGAGGCGCGTTTAAGCGCTTCAAGAAGCTGGTTGACTACACGGAGTATGGCGGCGCCCCCCTGCTGGGGGTCCGAGGGGTCTGTATCATCAGCCACGGCCGCTCGACCGCTAAGGCCATCAAAAATGCATTCCGTGCGGCCGCGGAATGCGTCGAGAACAGGGTGATTGAGCATATCACGGAAGGGATTGCCGTCGGTTAGCGACAGGACGCATATGATGTACGGCAGCAGGATAGCCGGTACGGGGGCCTCGGTTCCGGATCGAGTGCTGACCAATGCGGAACTGGAGCAGATGGTCAGCACGAGCGATGAGTGGATTGTCACCCGAACGGGGATATCGGAGCGGCGAATCGCTTCCGATGACCAGGCGACATCGGATCTGGCTGAGGGGGCGGCTCGACGCGCCCTTGAGGCGGCTGCCGTCGATCCCCATGACCTGGATCTGATCCTCGTGAACACGGTGACCCCCGATATGTTCTTCCCCTCCACCGCGTGCGTGCTGCAGGAGCGACTTGGCGCGTCGCGTGCGGCGGCCTTCGATCTGTTGGCTGCGTGCGCCGGCTTTGTCTACGGCCTGTCCGTCGCCGATGCCTATCTGCGGGCCGGTCTCATGTGCAACATCCTGGTGATAGGGGCAGACACCCTCTCTAAGGTCGTTGACTGGACCGATCGCGGCACCTGTGTGCTCTTTGGCGATGGGGCGGGGGCGGTAGTCGTCCAGCGGACAACTGCCGACCCGTCTATCCTTTCCACGCATCTGTATTCCGACGGGTCAAAGGGGAAGCAATTGATTATTCCGGGGGGCGGCTCGCGACAGCCCGCCTGCCAAAAGGTCGTTGACGAGAAGCTGGTCACGATCCGTATGCCCAACGGGAACGAGGTATTCAAGACGGCAGTCCGGTCAATGGAAGAGGCCGCCATGGCTGCCCTGAAGGCCAATGGGGTGGAGGTCTCCGACATTGATCTCTTTATTTCTCACCAGGCCAACGCCCGAATCATCTATGCGGTCGCCGAGCGGCTGGGTCTTCCGCGGGAGCGGATCTTTATGAATATTGACCGCTATGGGAATACCTCTGCAGCCTCGATCCCTCTAGCCATGGATGAAGCCGTCCGGACGGGGCGACTCACACGTGGTGATTTGCTGTTGCTGACGGCCTTCGGGGGCGGGGTTACCTGGGGATCGGCGCTTATCCGATGGTGAGCATGCACGTCGCCGACTGATGAACGCGATCGCGCTTGTTTTTCCCGGGCAGGGTTCTCAACGGGTTGGCATGGGACACGATTGTTGGGCGCAGGTCCCTGAAGCCCGTGTGCTTTTCGAGAAGGGAAGCGAGGCTCTGGGGATCGACCTTGCTCGCCTCTGCTTCGAGGGGCCCGAAGAGCGGCTCACGCTTACCGCAAACGCGCAGCCGGCCATCATGACAGTCAGTATGGCGGTTTTTGCCGTGTTGCGACGCGAAGGGGTAAAGCCTGATTTTGTAGCCGGTCATTCGCTTGGGGAGTACTCGGCGCTCGTAGCGGCCGAGAGCTTTACATTCGAAGACGCCATTCGCATTGTAAGAAAGCGAGGCGAGTTCATGCAAGAGGTGGTGAGCCCAGGCGCCGGCGCGATGGCGGCTGTGTTAGGTCTTGACAGACAAAGCGTCTATGCGGTGTGTGAGGAGATCGCTCGGTACGGGATTGTCGAGGTCGCGAATCTCAATAGCCCCGGGCAGGTAGTGATCGCCGGGGAGACCGAGGCGGTCGACCGAGCCGTTGAGTTGGCCAAACAACGTGGCGCCAAGCGGGCCGTGCGCCTC
>JAGWRQ010000079.1 GCA_028869615.1 Candidatus Methylomirabilota bacterium
ACACCTGCGTGATGATGTCAATACTGGGTAGTCTGAGTAATGAGCGGTTGCAGGTCTGTTGCGGGGTTCCTACAAGTAGTGGCCGAGGGCGGAGTCCTTTTGCGGTACCGCTTGACGCAGGCGTTTGCCGACCTCGGCGTACTCGCGCTCCATCGCCTCGGTGACCGACGGGAGGGTCTCGGCAAGCGCGGCCAGGAAGTCGGCGTGCGTGACCGCCTTGGCCTCCAAGTCCTTCCGCAAGGCAAGCTGAGCAGCCCGCATGCAGACCAAGGCAAGATCGGCCCCGGTGAACCGGTCGGTTCTGCGGACAAGGTCCTTCAAGTCCACGTCATCGGCGAGGGCCATATGGCGGGTATGAACAGCAAGGATCTCATGGCGGGCGGCGGCATCTGGGATCGGGACGTAGACCAGCGCATCGAATCGCCCAGGCCGCAGCAGCGCCGGGTCGATGAGATCAGGCCGATTGGTAGCCCCCAGGATGACTACCCCGCGCAGCTCCTCCAGACCGTCCAGCTCGGAGAGGAGCTGATTCACGATCCGCTCGGTCACGTGGGGTTCGCCTGCCGCGGTCCCGCGTCGCGGCACAAGAGCATCCACCTCGTCGAAGAACACGATGGCTGGGGCCACTTGGCGGGCTTTGGCGAAGAACTCTCGAATCCGCTGCTCCGACTCGCCGTACCATTTGGAGAGCAGGTCGCTCCCTTTGGCCAGCATGAAGTTGGCTTTCGCCTCGTTGGCGACGGCCTTGGCCAAAAGCGTCTTGCCGGTTCCCGGTGGACCGTACAGCAGGACCCCTTTGGGTGGCTTGATGCCGAGGCGTTCGAAGGCCTGAGGATGGGTAAGCGGTAGTTCCACAGTCTCCCGGAGGGACCTTTTCACGTCGGCCAGGCCGCCGACATCGCTCCAGGTCACCAGAGGAACCTCGATGAACAGCTCCCGAAGGGCCGAAGGGCGGATCCGTCGCAAGGCCTGGTTGAAGTCCTCGTGGGTGACAACCAGGCGCTGCAGCACCTCAGCCGGGAAGGTCTCAAGCCTCAAATCCAGATCGGGGAGGATGCGCCGAAGGGCATTGAGGGCGGCCTCGCGGCAGAGGGCGGCCAGGTCCGAACCGACGCATCCATGCGTAAGGTCCGCCACCCAATCCAGGTTCACGTCCGAGGCAAGCGGCATGGCTCGCGTGTGGATCGTGAGAATCTGGCGGCGCCCATTGCGGTCCGGCACCCGCAGCTCAATCTCGCGATCGAAGCGGCCGGGGCGGCGCAACGCCAAGTCGATGGCGCCGACGCGGTTGGTGGCCCCAATGACGATTACGTTACCGCGTGGCGTGAGGCCGTCCATTAATGTCAGAAGCTGGGCCACGACCCGCCGTTCCACCTCGCCCATCACCGCCTCGCGCTTGGGGGCGATGGAGTCCAGCTCATCGATGAAGATGATGGCGGGCGGGTTCTCCTGTCCCTCCTGAAAGATAGCCCGCAGCCGCTCCTCTGATTCGCCGTAGAAACGCCCCATGATCTCGGGCCCATTGATGGTGGCGAAGTGGGCCTTGGCCTCATTGGCCAGGGCCTGGGCGAGGAGGGTCTTGCCGGTTCCAGGGGGGCCGTGCAGGAGCACGCCCTTGGGCGGCGCGATTCCGAGCCGATCGAACAGCTCCGGATGCTTGAGCGGTAGCTCGACGACCTCCCGGATCTCACTGATCACCTCGCCCAGCCCGCCGATGTCATCGTAGGTGATATCCGGGAGGCGGGCCTCCTTGGTCTCCACGTACTCCGGGAGGAGCTCCACCTCGGTTTGGGGATTGATGCGTACAATGCCGGACGGGACGGTACCGGCGACGACCAGGCGCACCTCGCCCAGCCCGATCGCCAGGGAGCCCAGTAAGCCCCGGAAGAGCTCCTCCGGATACATCCCGGGTGGGACGATCTCCTTCGAACGTGAGGCTGTCCCGACCGAGATCAGGTCGCCACGAACCACAGGACGGTAGAGGAGCGCTTGGCGGAGCACCTCGCCAGGGGCTACGGCGCGCAAGCCTTTTCGAGCGGGCGCCAGTGTGACCTTCTGCGCGTCCCGCCAGGCGGCCTTTCGGACCTGCACGTAATCCCCTATGCTGGCATGAGCATTCGTGCGAATCACGCCATCGACTCGGATTACATCCAGGCCTTGATCGGCCGAGCGGGCCGCCGCCACCAGGGCAGCCGTTTCCCGGTCCCCAATGATGGAGACGATCTCGCCCCGTTCCAGCTCCAGGACGGCAAAGGCCGCGTCGCTGACGCGGACGATCCCGCGGCCGACGTCTTCCTGGCCTGCCTCAGCCACCTTCAGGCGGATGCCCTCTGGCATTTGAGCCTGTTGCATCTACGCTTACGCCCTCCTGGCCTGGAACCTCATCTGACGCTTACTGAAATGCGCAAGGCCGGCACAGGCAGTTATCATCAGATTGTGCCTTACCTTGCGCACGGACTCTACCAAAGCGCGGCAAGTCCCGTCAAGGTCAGAGTGGAGAAAACATTGCTGCGGACTTATGATCGAGTAGCCAGGGGTGCGGAACGCGCATGGCGGCGGGAGCCTGAAAAAAGCAAAAGCCACAAGGTGCCAGTTCGTACATCACCTCCCGGCAACAGCCGGACACCCCGTGGCTCTCTTGAGGAAGCCTCACTTCGAGCGGGTTTTGGTCCCAGGCTAAGCCCTCTTGCTCTGCAAGCACATACTACTTCATGCTTGCTCGCAGCTCTTCAGCCATCGCCCGTTCACTGGGGCTTCCTCAATAATAATATAGTGCGCCCTCCGATTATTTGCAAGGCCCATTCGCCATTCGCAAGACCGATCAGTGGGCCTTGTCTCCTTCACAAAGGCGGCGATGAAGGCTATACTTGGGACGCCTTCGCAGACGGTAGCATAACCTGCTTGACGGAAGGAGCCAACCTATCCATGATACCAAGGTATCGGAAGCTACTGGTGACCACGGATCTCTCGCCTCTGGGAAACGCCGCGATCCCACACGCGTATGCGATGTTGGCGGAGCGCGGTGGGACCGTCATCCTCTGCCATGTCACTGAGGTGCATGGCCCTCCCAACCCGCTCTATGCCCACTACTCGCCATGGAGCGCACTCTCGGGGCAGGAACGGGCGGAGCTTCGGCAGACACTGCTCCGCTCACTGGAAGCGCTTGTGCCTGAGCAGGCTCGTAAAGCGGGGGTAGTGACAACGGAGGTACGAGTGGTAGAGACCCCGTTGACGGTGCATGAGGCGATTTGCCAGGAGGCCAGGGAACTGGACGTGGATCTCATCGTCATGGCATCCCATGGCCATTCGGGGATCGTTCGCCTGCTTCTGGGTTCGGTAGCAGAGCATGTGCTGCGGTCAGCCGATCGTCCTGTTCTCATTGTCCGCAATCGGGGTTAACGCCTCTTGCATTGGTGGAGGTGCGACACATCCACGCTTGCGTCACGTCTTGGTAGGAATCTATAATGCTGCATAGATAGCTCATACGGCATGGTTGTGCTACGGCGCACAAACCCCCCCCACTTCTTCGCAAAAAGGGGGGGCTACGGGGGGTTATCTGAGGCTGACGGCTGAGCGCTGATCGCTATTTTCGAAGGAGCCTGAGACAGGAGGGATGGGGTGAAACGAGTAATGATGGCGGCAGTGGCGGCAATGACGCTGCTCGCAACGACTCCGCGGACGACCTTGGCTGTGGGCTACGGCAACCCACAGTTGCTTGTGGAGACCCACTGGCTGGCCCAGCACCTCAATGACTGGGATCTGCGGATCATCGATATGCGTAACAGCCCGGAGGAGTACGCGGCCGGACACATTCCAGGCGCGGTCTACCTCGCGGTCAATCAGGTTCGTCTGGCCTTGAAAGAGTCGGGCTTCGCCCTGCCTCCCGATTATGAGATCGAGGAACGACTAGGGCAGCTTGGAATCACCCAAGAGACGATGGTCGTGGTGTATGACGATCAGGGTGGGCTCAATGCGTCACGCCTGTTCTTTACCCTTGAGTATGCCGGCCACAAAAAGGTGGCGCTGTTGAACGGCGGCATCACGAAATGGATCACTGAAGCGCGAGCCCTCTCGAAAACGCTGCCACAGGTAAGCAAGACGGTCTATCAGGTCCATGCTGAGACGCAACGCGTCGCGCCGGCAGGGTGGATTGCAGCACACTTGGGCAAGCCGAATCTTACCCTGGTGGACGCTCGGTCGGCCGCTGAGTTTCGCGGTGAGGATCTGCGGGCCAAACGGGGAGGTCACATCCCGGGAGCCGTGAACATCGAGTGGACACAAAACCTGGCCGGCGGCAAGACATTCAAGCCGGCCGATGCACTCCTGGCCCTCTATGAGCGGGCAGGGGTGACGAAGGATAAGACGATCGTGAGCTACTGTCAGACGATGCATCGTGGAGCCGTCACCTACTTTACGCTCCGGCTGCTGGGGTATCCGGATGTTCGAGGGTACGATCGCTCCTGGAGCGAGTGGGGCAACGACCCTACGCTGCCGGCGCAGCAGTGAGTGGGTGGTGGAGGTCAAAAACGTTCTGCGGCCGACGGCTGGACGCGCGGCATGTCTCGGCTGTGACAGACTACAACCTTTTGCGGTGGCGTGAGGAGAGACATGGGTGAATTACGGCGCGATCCGGTCAGGAATCGTTGGGTGATTATCGACCCGGAGCGGCCGGATCGAGAGGCTGCCTTGAAGGTGGAGGCGCAGCCGCCACCACCGCTTTCCGGCCCATGCCCGCTCTGTCCGGGCAATGAGTCGATGACCCCGCCAGAGATTGTCGCGTTTGGCGAACCCTCGCGTCAGCGGAATCAGGCCGGCTGGTGGGTTCGAGTCACCCCTGACCTGCAGCCTCTGTGTCGGATTGAGGGTGATTTCGATCGAAGGCCGGAGGGGCCCTTCGACGTGATGAACGCCGTGGGGGCCCATGAGATCGTCATAGAAAGTCCGCAGCATCAGTTAACATGGGCAGAATTTCCGGAGCAGCAGTTGGAGCGGGTCCTGCGCACCTACAGGCTGCGGAGTCTGGACCTCCGCCTGGATGAGCGGTTCCGATCGCTGATCGTGGTGAAGAACCATGCGGACGCGGCCGGCATCCTCAGCCACCCCCATTCCCACGTGCTGGCTTTCCCGTTCATCCCGTACGGGATTGAAGAGGAGTTGCGCGGCTGTCGGGAGTTCTATGCGAGAAAGGAGCGTTGTGCCTTCTGTGACATCATCCTCCATGAGCGGGTCTCCCGCGTCAGAAGGGTGGCGGAGACCGATCACTTCGTGGCGCTGGCGCCCTTTGCCTCTCGCTTTCCTTTCGAGACGTGGCTGCTACCCCTCCGTCACGCCTCTGATTTCGCGAGCATCGGCGATGGGGAGCTGGTCGATCTCGTCGGCCTCGTGAAGCGGATGATGCAGATGATCGGGAAGGTTCTCGGCAACCAATCCTGTACGATAGTCCTCCACAGCGCCCCCTTTGACGAACCGCATACGCATGACTATCACTGGCATCTCGAGATAACGCCGAAGACCGCGCCGGTGGCGGCATTCGGGTGGGGTGCGCGGCTCTTTGTGAACCCGATTCCGCCTGAGGAGGCGGCCGCCCTGATGGCGCAAATGATGTAAGGTGACCCGATGCGCCCGCTGGGAGTTCAGACGCTGATCCTGAGTCAGGGTGACGCCCTGATCGTCGTGGACGTCCAGAACGATTTCCTGCCGGGGGGCAGCCTGGCGGTGCCGCGGGGCGATGACGTGATCCCGGTGCTCAATCGCTACCTGGCCGCTTTTGTGCGCTGGGGGTTGCCGATCTTCGCCACCCGAGACTGGCATCCGCCCAATCACTGTTCCTTTCAGCCGTATGGTGGACCCTGGCCCCCCCACTGTGTGGCGGGGTCGGCAGGCGCGGCGTTTGCCCCCGCCCTCGAACTCCCCGCTTCCAGTACCCTCATCACCCTCAAGGGCACGCAGCCCGAGCAGGACGCCTATTCCGCATTCGATGGAACGGATCTTGACGCGCGCCTGCGCGCCCAGGGTGTAGGGCGGCTCTTCGTCGGCGGCCTGGCTACCGACTACTGCGTCCTGTGTACGGTGGAGGATGGTCTGAAGGCCGGGTACGCGGTCGTCCTGCTACAGGATGCCATCCGGGCCGTCAATGTGCGGCCGGATGACGGGGAACGGGCGGAGGCGGAGATGATTCAACGGGGGGCCATACCGATCCGATTGGAGATGCTGGCTGCATGAATCTTCCATTGAGCCTGCTGTTGACCGATCTCTATCAGCTCACCATGTTGCAAGGGTATGTCGAGCATGGGATGGAGGAGCAGGCGACCTTCGAGTTCTTTGTGCGCAAGCTGCCGCCGACGCGTAATTTCCTGCTGGCGGCCGGGCTGGAGCAGGTGCTGAGCTACCTCGAAGATCTTCGCTTCACGTCCGAGGAGCTGGAGTGGCTGAACGGCTGCGGTCTGTTTCGGCCGACTCTCGTGGACTACTTGGAGAAACTGCATTTCACCGGCGATGTGCATGCGATGCCTGAAGGGACGGTATTCTTCCCGGACGAGCCGATCGTGCGAGTTACCGCCCCGCTTCCGCAGGCGCAACTCGTGGAGACGCGCCTGATCAACCTGTTGCACTTCCAGACCCTGATCGCCTCGAAGGCAGCGCGTTCGGTGCTCGTCGCCCCTGGGAAGCTCCTGGTCGATTTCGGCCTGCGTCGTGCCCACGGAGCGGAGGCCGGGTTGCTCGCGGCGCGCGCCAGTTATCTGGCGGGATTTTCGGGAACGTCCGCGGTGCAAGCCGCGCCGCTCTTCGGCATACCGATCTATGGGACGATGGCGCACTCCTTTATCCAGGCCCATGAGGATGAGACGGCAGCCTTCGAGCGCTTCGTCTATGCCAACCCGGATGATGTTGTCCTGCTCATCGACACCTACGACACCGAGGCGGGTGCGGCGAAGGTGATCTCGCTGGTGCCCAGGTTGCGACAGAAAGGGATCCCCATCAAGGGCGTACGCCTGGACAGCGGCGACCTTGCGGACCATGCCCGCAAGGTGCGGCGGATTCTTGATGAGGGCGGGTTGGCCGACGCTGTGATCTTCGCGAGCGGGAACCTGGACGAGTCGATCGTCAGGCAATTGCTCGCCGCGCAAGCCCCGATTGACGGCTTTGGCATCGGGACGCGCATGGACACCTCCGCCGACGCCCCTTACCTGGATTGCGCCTATAAGCTGGAGGAGTACGATGGGAAGCCGCGTCGTAAGCGCTCTGAGGGCAAGGCGACATGGCCCGGCCGCAAGCAGGTCTATCGCTGGTATGACGCCGACGGCCGCATGTCCGGCGATGTCCTGACCTTGGAAGATGACCCGCAGGAAGGCGAGCCATTGATCCAGCCGGTGATGCGCGCCGGCAAACGCCTTCAGGCGTCCGCCCCTCTCACGACGCTTCGTAAGCGCGCGCGCGACCAACTGGCGCGCTTGCCACATGAGTTGCGGACGCTTGAGAAAGGGCCGGACTACCCCGTCCAGGTCGCTCCTGCGTTGCGCGACCTGGCCAAGGCCATAGACGAACACCGTGTATGACGCAGCTATCCTCTCCATCCCTGAAATGAGATTACGCCGACCGGTATTTGTCGGCGCGGCGGAGCCAGGAGAATCTTGACAAGTTCTTGGAAACACGGGAGAATCACCGCACCTATTAGACGTTAGAGGCCCTGAATATGCTGATCAGCATATTCGATAGTTAGAACGCAAAAGCATGTCCAAGCGAGAAGCTATTCGGAAAGAACTCACTGCTCTCTATGACGAGGGAGCCAAGCTGGCTGTCGAATTTCAGAAGAACGAAGAGAAGCAGTTCCAGTACGACTACCAACGTTGGTATAGCAAGGCGCTCAAGGCGGTAGCGGCGCTTGCGCCGGACCGGCATGCTGAATTTCGTGGCTACTATGAAATCGATCCAAAGCGTAAGAGCCTTGGCTACGGCACTTATGTGATTCAGGACTACCTGAAAGGTGTCGTACCAAATAAGTTCCAGTACCCTGATTTCGATACGCGCAACCAGGTGCTAACCGGGTTTTTCAACCAACTCACGATCCTTAAATCCATTGAAGAACGGATCGATTCCGTCCTCGCAGACATTGAGGGCGAACTCTATGCAGAGATTCAAGACAACGAAATTGCTGTCGCTCGGCAGCTCTCGAAGATCAGCGTCAGAGCAGCTGGTGCCCTCGTCGGAGTGGTCATCGAGGGCCATCTGCAGAAGGTTGCTATTGCACACGGCGTCAAGGTCACTAAGAAGAATCCAACTATCGCGGATTTGAATGACCCGCTGAAAGCGGCGGGCGTAGTCGATGTACCAACATGGCGGAAGATCGGCTTCCTGGCCGACCTGCGAAACCTTTGTTCTCATAAGAAGGACTTAGAGCCTAGCAAGGAGCAGGTCGAAGAGATCATTCAAGGTGCAGAGTGGCTTACGAAGAACGTCTTCTAGAATGCGTTCTAACAACACGCTCAATACCCACCGAGTCAATCTCAAAGTTAGTTGACATTGCGAAGCGGCTCTCTGTCGCATGAGGCTACGCAACGTGAAATTTAGCCAGGTTCACCTTCCCGCTCAGTTCAGCGTGGAGCGCAGTCCGCAGCAGCGGCAGCGCCCGGAACCC
>JAGWRQ010000080.1 GCA_028869615.1 Candidatus Methylomirabilota bacterium
GTTCCGATCTACCTCTGAGGCGGGTGAGCGCAGACCCGTGGGGTCTTGGATGAAGACCTCAAGCGTGTGCCGGGCGTCGAGAAGATCGATATCAAACGGTACGCCCAACTGCTGGTGGAGTACGACCGGTCGGTTTCTTACTGAGCGGTCAGCTATCAGCTTTCAGCTAGAGATAATGTAACGAGTACAAAAAGCTGAGTGCTGACGGCTGATAGCTGTTTCCAGGAGACACCACAATGCGCGCGGTTCGCATACATGAGTATGGCGATCCTGAAGTGCTTCGCTACGAAGAGGTTTCCCTCCCAGAGCCTGGCGCGGGCGAGGCGCGGGTCAAGATTGACGCGGTAGGGGTCAACTATATCGACGTCTACCAGCGGAAGGGCCAATACCCTGATCCGCTGCCGGTGATCCCCGGCAGGGAGGCGGCCGGCGTGGTGGACGCCGTCGGCCCGGGCGTGTCGGACCTTACGCCGGGAACCCGCGTCGTTTACGCGATGCATGTGGGCGCCTACGCGGAGTATGCGGTGGTCCCGACGCGGAGGCTCGTACCGATTCCGAGCGCATTGGAGACGCGGCTGGCGGCGGCGGTGATGCTGCAGGGGCTGACCGCGCACTATCTGACCCACAGCACCTATCCGCTGCAGCCGGGCGACAGCGCGCTGATTCATGCGGCGGCAGGCGGTGTCGGTTTGCTCCTGGTTCAGATGGCCAAGCGGCGGGGAGCGCGCGTGATCGGGACCGTATCGACGGAGGAGAAGGCACGTCTGGTCAGAGAGGCCGGTGCCGATGAGGTGATCCTCTACACGCAGGCCGACTTCGAGGCGGAGACCAGGCGCCTGACAAACGGCCAAGGCGTGCACGTGGTCTACGACTCGGTCGGGCAGAGTACCTTCGACAAGAGCCTGAACTGTCTCAGACCCCGCGGCTACATAGTCCTCTACGGCCAATCCAGCGGACCGGTGTCGCCGTTCAACCCTCAGGTGCTCAGCGCGAAGGGTTCGTTGTATCTGACCCGTCCCAACCTGATGCACTACACGCCCGACCGGGCGGAACTGCTGAAGCGGGCGGGTGATCTGTTCGAGTGGATCATCGCCGGGACGCTCAGCGTGCGGATCGACGCGACCTTCTCGCTTGCCGATGCTTCGCTCGCCCATCGCTACCTTGAAGAGCGTAAGAGCAAAGGCAAGATATTGCTGGTCCCTTGATGCGCGGCCCGCGACTCGTGCCTGTTGCGCTCACGCTGCTGATGGGTTCTATTATGGAGGCTTTCTGATGACCGTGTCGGTTGCAGATTTTGCGCGACAAGAAAAGAAATTTGTGGTAAAGATGATCGATTCTTTTGGGGATGGGATAGGCGAGTCAATAGGGAAGGCGCGTCGATAAGCGATCGCAAACATCGGCTTTGACTACGGGAAGGAGGGAAAGGGTGGGACACTGGGGCAGGAGATCATTGCCGTGGTTAGGAGCATTGGCCGTTGCAGTGACAATCGGAGGCTTGATCGGCGTGTCGAGGGCAATGGCGGAGGAACCGCAATCGACCGACGCAGTCGCCGCGCAACAAGTGAAGGGCGCGGCGTCGATCGAGATGGAGCAGGTCGAGGAGTACGACCCTTGGGAGCCGTATAATGAAAAGATGTTCAGCTTCAACCATGATGTGTTCGATCGGTATCTTCTGAAACCTGTGGCTACCGGGTGGGACAAGGTCTTGCCGACCGAGGTGCAGCATGGCTTCAGCAATGCGTTTAACAACGTCGCCGTGCCGAAGCGAGTGATCAACAACGCGCTCCAGGGCAAATTCAAGAAAGCTACCGATGAGGTGTTTCGCTTCCTGTTCAACACTATCTTCGGCGTTGCGGGGTTCTTCGATGTGGCGAAGGCCGCAGGGCTTGAACAGAGCGATGAAGATACCGGCCAGACCCTTGCTGTCTGGGGAGTGGGTCCGGGACCTTATCTGATCCTGCCTTTCCTCCCTCCGCTGACGGCGCGCGACGGGGTTGGGCTTGTAGCAGACGTCGCCATGGATCCGATGAGCTTCGTGGCCCCACTGGCGTCTACGTTCGGCAAGTGGGGTGGGGGCGGCGTCAATACCCGGTCGCAGAATCTGGAATTGTTCGAGAGCGTTGAAGAGTCGACCGTTGACTTGTACAGCGCGGTGCGAAATGCCTACCTGCAGCGGAGGCAGCGGGACATCGCCGAGTAATCGTATACTCCCAACCTTACGCCTTGTGACGCGAAGCGGCCTTCTTGGCCTCTGCCGGACGATAGTCTTCGGATAGTTTCTCGCGGTCTTGGTTGGCTTTCGTATTCCCTCCCGACGGAGACTCGTAGGTGTCTCCGTCTATCCGGTACAGTCCGTCCCCGCCCTGCCATCCCCACATTGATAGTTGACCGCTACGTAGTGTCCTCACTGAACAACGAGAAAAATTTTCTCTCCTGGCGTGCAATTCCAACTCGTTACGGGTTGAACTGCCGCGAATGTGACACGGTTAATTATGCGTCGTGCAGGTAGTTTCGAGGCATTATAGTCCAATGCCCGGCGTGGCACGATAGTTGCCCTTCATATTCGCGTTGCAGGCGCGGTTCAGATGGTTCAAGGTGATGGTGAGTCCCCGACGCCAAGAGGTCAGCCAATCGTTTCCCTCTCCTCGAGCGAGATTCAATGTCAAAGGCTATGAGTGCACAGGCATCATCCTATGGTCGGGTGGCAATTCGCCTCGGGATCTCCCTGCTTCTGCTCGCGGGATTCGCAGCTACCTGGGCGGTCCGGCAGGTCGTGGCCGGCCGGGCATTCGGCCCTACGCTGCTGATGTATGCCGATGGCGCCCGCAAGCCGATGGCGACTTTCAACGGGTCGGCCTACGAGCTGCGCGAAGAGCGTCCCGTGAGCGCCTACCCTTCCCTCCTGGTCGACGCTGTGCTGCTCATGGAAGATCGGCGCTTCTATGAGCATCATGGAGTCGATATGCGCGCCGTCATAAGGGCCGCATGGGCCGATGCGAGGCACGGGACCATCGTGCAAGGCGGCAGCACACTCACCCAACAACTGGCCCGATTGCGCTATCTGAATCATGAGCGCACGTTCTGGCGGAAGCTGAAGGAGGCCGTCCTCGCCTTCGCCCTGGAAACGACCCTGTCGAAGCAAGAGATTCTGGAGCAGTACCTCAATGAGGTCTATCTCGGCCAGCGCGGGACCTACGAGGTGCGCGGGATTTCGGCTGCCTCGCGCCATTACCTGGGCAAAGAGCCTGGCGCGCTTCGCCCGGCTGAAGTAGCCATGTTGGTCGGCTTGATCCGGTCGCCCAACACGGTCTCTCCCCTCGTCTCATTACGACGTGCCCGCGAGCGCCGGGACCTGGTCCTTCGCCGGCTGCGGGAGGAGCGGCGATTGAGCGACGCAGACTATTACCGCGCCCTGAAGGAGCCGGTCCGTGTAGTGCGGGACTCGACTGTGGAGGCCCCGTATTTCCTGGATTTCGTCCGGAAAGAACTCGAGGCCAAACTCTCCGGCGTCTCAGATGGCAGAACGCTGAGGGTCTATACCACCCTTGATGCGGCGACCCAACAATCGGCTCAGCAGGCTGTTGTGCAGGGGCTATTGAAACTTGACAGGCGGCGAAAGGAGACGCCGGAGCATACCGTGGAGGGCGCACTGGTGGCGCTGGACGTGCAGCATGGCGCCATTAAGGCGATGGTAGGCGGGAGGAACTACCAACGAAGTCAATTTAACCGGGCCGTTCAAGCCCGCCGACAACCAGGCTCCCTTTTCAAGCCGTTCATCTATCTGGCTGCCTTCGAAACACGGCGTGGGGACGGCAACAAAACGCTGACTCCCGCGACGCTCGTTCCCGACCGTCCTCTCACGCAAGTGGTTGGGAACGAGCGATGGACGCCGAAAAACTTCAATGGCCGTTACTATGGTACGGTGCGGATGCGCGAGGCGCTTGAACGATCCCTCAACGCTGCCACCATCACGATTGGGGAGCAGGTCGGGTTGGGTCGCGTGATTGAACAGGCCAGAGCGTCCGGCATCGAAAGCCCGCTCCGACCGAGCCCGGCGACGCTATTGGGTGCCTCCGAGGTCAGCGTACTGGAGATCACCGCGGCGTATGGCACACTTGCCAGGGGCGGAGAGTGGCTGCGACCCCACGCGATCAGAAAAGTGGAGGATGATCAGGGGCGGGTTCTGTTCGAACAGAGGCGCGAGGCGCGAAGAGCAGCTTCTCCGCAGGCCGCCTTCTTGGTCACGTCGATTCTACAAGGCGCCATCGAACGGGGTACCGCCGCCTCGGCTCGCCATCTCGGGCTTACCCGAGAAGCAGCGGGTAAGACCGGGACCAGCAATGATATGCGGGATGCCTGGTTTGTCGGCTATACGCCGGACCTGATTGCCGGTGTGTGGGTCGGCATCGATTCCGGGGCGCCACTGCAGTTGACAGGAGCCCAGGCTGCGCTGCCGATCTGGACGCAGTTTCTTGAGCAGGTCTCTGTCGGCTATCCGCCACGAAGCTTTGAGCCTCCGCCAGGGATCGTCACAGCCAAGATCGATCCTTCCTCCGGTCTCCGCCTGACCCCCGGATGCCAGGGTGGGGTGGAAGAGGTGTTTATCCAGGGGACCGAACCGAGAGCAGCCTGCTCCCACGGTGAGTTCGCTCTCTTCGGGTGGGTTCGTCGCCTCTTTTCCCGTTAACCTCCTTGACGCGGAGCTACCCCAATTGGGATAGATCATCTCCCAAATCGGGTGAATGGAAAGGTGCGGCGGCTTCCGACATCGTTCGGTTCTGACAGACATGGCGTGTAAGCCGTGAGATCTATTGATGGGAATCATTAATTTTCTTAAGTGCAAGGTTTGGTATCGTTCCTGCATAACATTACATTCGGAGTTGTAAATGTCAATCCATGAAGCGGAAATGCCTCAACTTAAGGAGGAGGTGATTTGACGCGATGATGAAGAAACTGGGTATCGTAGTGATGGCTGGCTTTTTTAGCCTCTCCGTGGCCGGCCTCAGCTTTGCTGACGAGATGAAGAAGCATGAGGGCATGTCCGGCATGTCCGGGGAGAGCGGTTCCCCAGCCAACCCTTGTGCCGGTAAGGAGATGAAGAAGAAGGAGAAAAAGGGCAAGAAGGCAGCCAAAAAGCCGGCCGAAAAGAAGGCGGGAGAAGCCCCGGCTGCTGCACCAGAAACAACGAAGAAGTAACCCCTCTTCTTCTGACGATATGATGTCAAAACTGGGAAGGAGGTGATTTCAAGCGATGATGAAGAAACTGGGTATCGTGTTGATGGCGGGCTTCTTCAGTATCTCCGTGGCTGGGCTCAGCTTTGCCGACGAGAAGGCGGCGACCCCTGCGCCTGCTGCCAAGGAGGAGATGAAGAAGGAAGAAACCAAGAAGCCCGCTCCTAAGAAGGCGAAGAAGAAGGCAGCCAAGAAGGCGGAAGAGGCCCCAGCTCCTGCGCCAGAGAAGAAGTAGCGCTTATTTGCTCTTCGAGCCCGAACTCGGGCCAAAAGGCACCCTGCACCTTGCGGGGTGCCTTTTATTTTGTTGACACGCAGACGAGCATGGGATAGATATACCGCGTCCCGTCAGAGTGGGACGGGGCTGGGTCCGCTAAGCGGCGGAAACAGGGAAAACGGTGAATCCCTCTGCACTCGCAGGGCATGAGGGCTAGGCCGTTGCTGCCCCGCAACTGTAAGCGGCGTTGAAATCTGCTGAACGCCACTGTCCAAAGGGAAAGTTTTTAGTTGCGAGTTTCGAGTTCTACAACCTGAAACTCAAAACTGAAAACTCGAAACCGGTTGGATGGGAAGGCGCAGAGAGTAAGGTAAGCCGCGAGTCAGGAGACCTGCCCAGCCCTTAGGTGCTGACAACCTTCCGAGGGGAAGGGCGGCCTTGTCGCGTACCGGGTTGTGATCGCGGCGCAGGTTTAGTGTTCGGTTTGGGAATGAGAACCCCAATCCTCCTCGGAGGATTGGGGTTTTTTGTTGCGGAGGAGATGTGGGCCGGATCTTTACTGCGGTGGGGGTGGGCAAGGTGCCTGAAAGGGGGTGAAAGGAGTCTACACAATCGGGTAAGTGTTCGGGGCGAATTGAGCGCCCCTGGATGCAAGGGAAGCTGGTGTACCGGCCGCATGCTGCGGCAGGGCAAAGCCAGCACGGTCCCGCCACTGTGAGTGGGGAGTCGCTCTGTATGATGCCACTGTCCTGAGCTTGCTGAAGGATGGGAAGGCGCAGGGTCGGCAGCGATCCACGAGTCAGGAGACCTGTCCAGGGGAGAACGAGAACGCACCACCTTCGCGGATAAGGGGGCGAACGATGAAATGCTGGAATGGTGTGGTTAAGGGGTGGTTGTGCGTGGCGGTTCTGTGGACTTGTGGACCGGATAGCGCGTCAGGGCAGATGCTCGGGTCGGTTCCTGAAGAACCGGTGGAGCTGGGACCGGTGGTGGTGACGGCGACCAAAACCGAAGTTCCCGTGAAACAGGTCGCGGCTTCGGTGACCGTCATCACGAAGGAGCAGATCGAGGCGCGTCAGGTCACCCAAGTGTCGGACTTGCTCCGGGATGTTCCAGGCTTGAGTGTCAGGCAACAGAGTAGCCGCGGCAGCATCGTGACGGTGTTTCCAAGAGGCGGTAACTCCAATTTCAATCTGGTGCTGATTGACGGAGTAAAGGTCAACGACGCCGGCGGCTTCTATGACTTCGGTGACCTCAGTACCGACAATATCGAGCGAATCGAGATTGTCCGAGGTCCTCACAGCGCGCTGTACGGCTCCGATGCCATGGGGTCGGTGATCCAGATCTTCACCAAGCGAGGAAGGGGGACTCCACGTGCCGAGGCCTCGTTTGCGGGCGGAAATCTGAAGACTTTTGAAGAGAAAGTGAATCTCGACGGAGGGGTCGGGCAATTGGACTACTCGTTCGGTCTGGGTCGAAACGATACCAATGGACACCTTCCCATCAACGACCACTTTGGCGAGACGACCGTGAGCGGCCGCGTGGGCTTTGCCCTCGAGAAAGCGCTGGACCTGAGTCTTGCCGTCCGTTACACCGACAGCCACCTCGACGTTCCCACCGAGACCGGCGGCGATCGGTTCGGCCTGCTTGATCCCAATCAATCCAGTCACCAGCAACGGCTGGTCGTCAGCGGCAAAGCCAGTCACGCACTGACACCCTGGTGGGGGCAGACGCTCCAGCTCGGTTGGTATCGGCGAAACTTTGCCTTTGATGATCCTTTCAATCCCGTTGTTGATTTCTCCGCCTTCCACAGCAAGAGTGAAGAGCGCCGCCTGTCGGTGGACTATTTCTGGAATTTGACCGCCCCGACCGTACTGGATGTCTCCAGTCTCTTCACCACCGGCTTCGCCTTTGAGCGCGAGGAGTTCGACCAGCGCGCGGCAGCGACCGAGACCGATTTTCCTTTTGCCAGCGCGAACGAGGCTAGTCGGAATAATAAAGCCGGCTATCTCCAGGGCCAGTTCGACTGGAAGAAAGTACTGTTTTTGACGGCGGGATTCCGGGTGGATGGCAACAGCACCTTCGGGACCGAGGTGACGCCAAGGGTCTCGGCGGCGTGGATTGTTCCTTACCTGGGGACTAAGCTGCGGAGTGGGTACGGTGAAGGGATCAAGGAACCGAGCTTTATTGAAAACTTCGGCGACGGGAGTCAATTTGTCGTCGGCAATCCCAACTTGAGGCCGGAACGTATCAGGAGCTGGGAGGTTGGGCTGGACCAGCCGCTGCTGAACGGGTTAGCGGACCTCTCAGTTACCTATTTTAATAACCGATTTAAGGACTTGATCGCCTTCATTTTCAGTCCTACGCCCGGCTGTCCGGCCAGCTTCTGCAATGTTCAGCAAGCGAAGACGGAGGGGGTCGAACTGGCCGCGACAATCCGCCCAGGGTATGGCCTGACTGTCGGTGGCGCCTACACCTTCCTGGATACCACGGTGCTTGATGATGGCGGCATCGGGTCGGTTGCGCTGCAGAAGGGCCAGCCCCTGCTCCGCCGACCCAGGCATGCCGGGACGCTCTCCATCGACCATGTGTGGCATCGCCTGCATACAAGCCTGACGGCAATGTTTGTCGGCGACCGGCCGGATATCTTCACCGATCCTGCTACCTTTGAAACCCGACGGGTGACGGCGCAGGGCTACACGACCGTGGACCTGGCGGGCTCGTACCTCCTGTTCAAGGATGCCCTCCACCTGCAGGAACTCACACTGTTCGGAAAGATTCAGAACCTCTTCGACAGAGATTACCAACAAGTCTTTGGCTTTTCGGCCCCGGGCATTACCTGGCTGTTTGGACTGAAGGGTACGCTATGAGGCGTCGGGCGATCCTGCTGTGCTGGGTCGCACTGTTGTGGTGGGGAAATGCCGATGCAGCCTCCCTCACAGTGATCGATGATGCGGGGCGATCCGTGACACTGGACGGACCGCCCAAGCGGATCATGGCGCTTACGCCAGGCAATACCGAGATTCTGTTCGCTCTGGGCGCTGAGGACCGCATCGTAGCCGTTGACCAATGGAGCGACTACCCCCCGGCCGTAAAAGCCAAGAGCAGGATCGCCCCCCTTAACCCCAATCTGGAGCAGGTCGTGCGTTTCAATCCCGACCTGATTCTCTCAACGCATGGGGGCG
>JAGWRQ010000273.1 GCA_028869615.1 Candidatus Methylomirabilota bacterium
CCCCAAGTGTGATAATCCTTCCGGCCTCCCGATCCAGATCCACTCCCAGGACTTGTGCCCCCTCCTCCCCCACCGCCAGGGCATTGAGCGACACCGCACACCCATACGACACGATAATCCCCGCGATAATGATCGGCCCCACCGCCAACAGTTGTCGCGGATCATTGACTGCGATCCCACCCATGAGCCAGGCAAAGACTCGACGGAGTCGAAACTCGCCCCCCTCGAAGAGCAGGATGCTCAAAGAGCCCATATAGCCGAGCACAGTATTGACAATGACACCGGCGAGCAACAGGGTCACCGGCGAGCAGCGCCCATCCACTCGCGCAAGCCGGTAGACCAGCAGCACCGCCAGCAGGCCGCCGGCGAAGGCTGAGAGGGCCACCCATCCAAAACCGAGGATGGAGGCCGGGGGCAGGACAAGTATGGCCACCGTCGCCGCGAAGCCCGCGCCGGCAGACGTGCCGATGATATACGGATCAGCGAGCGGGTTGCGAAGTAATCCCTGGAACAGAACGCCGGCAGTCGCCAGCGCGGCGCCCACCAATGCCCCACCCAGGACTCTGGGCAGTCTCAGCTCGAGCAGGATCGTCTCGTCCGCGCCTTGCCAGGTCACCGGACCAAGCGAAATGCCGGCCGACCGAAGCAGGATCTTGAGGATGGTCACGGGCGATAAGGCGACCGCACCCTGCATAACACCGATGAGCAGCGAGACCAGCAGCAGGATTGAGAGGGCCACATAGGCGCGAACTGCCGGGTGCGGGCCCTGTCTCATTGAAATCGGTCCGGGTGCAACAGCCTGGCCAACCGCTCAAGGCCTTCGACAACCCTTGGCCCCGGCCGACTGATCAGGTTCGAATCGATCGTAGCAACCGCCCCCAGACGCACCGCCCGCAAGCCACTCCAACCGGGGCGTCGAGCCGCCAGTTCCGGCGTTTGAGGGTTCAAGGGAGCGAGGGTATCGGCCAGGATGATCAGATCTGGGTCCGCCCTGATCAGCTCCTCCAGGCTGAACTGAGGCCAAGCCGTTCGCGAACGAGCGGCGACGTTTGCCCCGCCCGCGAGTTGCACGAGGACATCGATAAATGAACCGGGACCGGCCGTAAAGGGGCGGCCCGGGTCGCTGCCATCCAGCTCGATGAAGAGCGTGGGCCTGGGGGCGTCCTGCACCTTCGCCACGACCGCAGCCACTCGCTGCCGCATGGCGCGGACCACGCCATCGGCCCGCGCCTCGGCGTCCACGATGCGCCCGATCAGCAGGATGTTTCGGTAGAGCTCGTCGAGCGTCCGCGGCGCAAAGACCATGACCCTGATCCCGTGCCGCTCGAGTGGCAGCAGCGGCTCGGCGCCCCCATGCGTTGAGAGAATCAAGTCGGGATTGAAACGCACGACCTGCTCCAGATTGGGATTGAAAGGGGCGATCCTGCTCTTGGCTTTTACGGCCGGGGGGTAGTCGCTCCATTGGTCAACGGCTACGATGCGGTCCTCAGCACCCAGAGCGAACAGAATCTCGGTATTGCCCGGCGTAAGCGCCATGATCCGCTTGGGCGGTCTGTCCAGTGTCACGGACCGCCCCGCATCATCGACGACAGTGAGGGGGGCCGCCTCTGCTGAAGCCCACACCGCGAACACCAAGATCAGCGGCAGCAACCATCCTCGAGGCCTCATAG
>JAGWRQ010000081.1 GCA_028869615.1 Candidatus Methylomirabilota bacterium
GGCAGAGCCCTTCACGCGGCATCTCATCCCCATCACGGTCCAGAGACCGGACCCTGCGCTACAGTAGATCATACCGCGCCTCGGTGCAGCTTGTCATCTGCTGCAAACACACTTCGCGCCACAGCGCCAGGCCATGCAGGTATAGCTCCAGTAACAGGGTACTGACCCGGTTGAGAGGGGGTGCTGGAAGGCCAAGATACCCACGAAACACCCAGAAGAACCCACATACCAGAAATCCGGTCAAAGGGGGAAAGGAATTGTCCAGCACTGTTGGATCTTCCAAGGCGCACGCGCGCGACGGAGTCGTCCGCGTGTGCCAGGCGTTGCGTGCAGTGTCAGTTCGTTTATCCGTTAGGTTTTCCTTCTCGCTGTCCTCCTGTGGGCCGATCTTTTTGCCTTCTTCTTGGCGGTTCTCTTATGGCCTTTCTTTCCAGCAATTGCCTGCTGGCTCTTCGCTGGGGCCTGAGCCACTTTCGCCTCTGGCGTAGGGGCCTGGGTTTGCGCATCCGCGATGGTGAAGAGCGGGAGGGAGAGACTGAAGGCAGCCGCCAGTGCTACCGCAACAGCTTTTTTCTTGTTCATCGATGTAACCTCCTTGAAGTCGTTGAACACCATGCCAACCAGTGGCCGTCACGTCGAAACCATGCGGTTAATAGCCGTAAGGGGTGCAGGCATACCGGTAGTAACCGAAGACCCAGTTGCCGTAGGGGTCGTAGTACCCCGGGGCCCAGACCCGCGCGCATGGCGGATAGGCCCGATAGACCGGCGCGTAGTAGACGGGCGCCGGAGCGGGATAGGGGTAGACCGGGTACGGTGTTACGGGAACCCCGATGTTCAACCCGAAGAAGAAGTGTGTCTTTGCCAGCACGGGCTCGGCTGAGACGAGGAGCAGGCCGCTCAAGAGCAGCACGCCAACCAGCGCTGGCACCAACCTCTTTGTGAACCTCTTCATCTGACCCACCTCCTTTTGGCGACAGTTCAAAGGTCATGCAGGACCATAACGACTCTCTGTGAATCGGTTTCGGCCTTTTCACTGAGACCGTCTACCTGAGAAGGTAGCAATCCCCATGCCAGCTCAAAGATGATCCACGTGCCATGCGCCAACTCGCTAATTCTCAAAGGTTTGTTTAAAGTTTCATGAGAGTGTCGGCGCGATCCGAATGCCGATGTCTACGCTTGCCTTGCACGGTTTGCGTAGAAGGCAAGCCCAGGTGGTGCACTCACAACAGAAACAGTCGGCTCCGCACTTCCTGTTACCCATGCCTGGCCTTTTCCGTTGACGAAGTTGGGGCTTTTCACTAGGATATTTTTGAAAGGATGAATGATGGGGATGAACCTGGTTCAGAAGATTTTTGATATTCACCGGGTTGCTGGAGAGCTGGTCCCGGGCAAAGAGGTCGCGATCAGGATCGATCAGACGCTGACTCAGGACGCCACAGGGACGATGGCCTATCTGCAGTTCGAGGCGATGGGCATCCCGCGGGTCAAGACGAAGCTATCGGTCAGCTACGTAGACCACAACATGCTGCAGACCGGCTTCGAGAACGCCGACGACCATCGGTTCCTGCAGAGCATCGCGGCCAAATACGGCATCTACTTCTCGCGGCCAGGGAACGGCATCTGCCACCAGGTCCACCTGGAACGGTTCAGCGCGCCGGGACAGACCCTGCTCGGGTCCGACAGCCACACCCCCACCTGCGGCGGCGTCGGGATGATCGCCATCGGCGCGGGCGGCTTGGATGTCGCCGTGGCCATGGGCGGCGGCCCATTTTATCTCCCCATGCCAAAGGTCCTGTTGGTCCGACTCAACGGCCGACTGAGCCCATGGGTCGCGGCCAAGGACATTATCCTGGAGGTGTTGCGGCGACTAACTGTAAAAGGCGGTGTGGGGAAGATCCTGGAGTACGGTGGGGCTGGGATCGCCGACCTCAGCGTACCGGAGCGAGCCACGATCACCAACATGGGGGCCGAGCTGGGCGCGACGACGTCCATCTTTCCCAGTGACGAGCAGACCCGTCGCTATCTCGCGGCACAAGGGCGGGGAAGCAGTTGGGTGCCTCTGGCGCCCGATCCCGATGCCACCTACGATGAGGTGCTGGAGATCGACCTGGACCGGCTCGAACCGATGGTGGCCAGACCGTCGAGCCCGGACAATGTCTGCCCGGTCTCCGAGGTCGAGGGAACCAAGATCTCTCAGGTCTGCGTCGGAAGCTGTACGAACTCCTCGTTCCGGGACCTGATGACGGTCGCGACGATGCTGAAGGGCAAGACCGTCCACCCGGACATCAGCTTCACGGTCACGCCCGGTTCCAAGCAGGTCTACACCATGATTGCCGCCAATGGCGCGCTGGCCGATCTGATCGCAGCGGGCGGGCGGATCCTGGAGTCGGCCTGCGGCCCGTGCATCGGCATGGGTCAGGCGCCGGCCAGCGGGACCGCGTCGCTGCGAAGCTTCAACCGCAACTTCGAGGGACGGAGCGGCGCGCCCAACGACAAGGTCTATCTGTCCAGCCCGGAGGTCTGCGCGGCCTCCGCTCTGATCGGCGAGATCGTTCACCCGAAACGTATCGGTCAATCCGTTTCGATCAGTCTGCCGGAGCAGTTCATTCTCGACGATAACCTGATCGTCCCACCATCGCCGCATCCGGAACAGGTCGAGGTGATGCGCGGCCCCAATATCAAGCCGGTCCCGATCCGGGGCGAGCTCCCCTCCACCATCGAGGGCGAGGTCCTCCTGAAGATGGGCGACAACATCACCACCGACCATATCCTCCCGGCGGGCTCCAAGATCCTGCCGCTCCGCAGCAATATCCCGGCCATCTCGGAGTACGCTTTTGGCCGGGTCGATCCGGAGTTCGCCAGGCGCGCAAAGGAGAAGGGTGGCGGCTTCGTGGTCGGAGGCAGCAATTATGGCCAAGGCTCCAGCCGGGAACACGCTGCCCTCGCGCCGATGTATCTGGGCCTCAAGGGGGCCATCGTCAAGTCGTTCGCTCGCATCCACCGGGCTAACCTGATCAACTTCGGGATCTTGCCGCTGATCTTCATGGATGAGACAGCGTACGACGCAATCACACAGGGGGACCACCTGCGGATCGAACAGCTCGCGCAGCAGATCCGAGGAGGACAGCGGGTTATTGTGCGCAATGTCACCAAAGAGACGGACTTCATGGTCAGGCATGATCTCACCCCTCGGGAGGTGGACATCGTCCTGGCCGGTGGGATGCTGAACTATACCATTAAGGCTACGGCCTAGGGAGTGAGCATGGAAAATCTACTGTGGCAGCTCGGAGGGATCGTGCTCGTTGGAGTTCTCGCGTACCTGATCGTCTTCCGCAAGCGAGGGTCAGGCTGAAAGCACTAGACGGCCCGCGGTGCGGGTCTTAGGTCTCATCCGAAATCCCGTTTTCGCATCCTCTGACCTACGCAAGGTCAGAGGATTTTTGTTGACATATACCATCGCTTTGAATAGAATTTACTAATTGTGATCCTACCACCGGGAGTTCCGTGGTCGCCCTCGTAGTTCGAGTCACCTGGAATCCCATCAATCATCTTGATTCTGGAGGAGTATATGTTTGCAAGAAAGGTCCGTGTGAAGCTTCGCCCGGGCAGCGCGGTGGCATTTTCCCGAACGCTGCAGAGCGAAATCATCCCGATCCTCAGGTCGCAGGACGGGTTTTGTGACGAAATCTCTTTCGTCTCCGGCGAGCGTAACGAGGCGGTCGCCATCAGCCTGTGGGACAGGGCTGATAGCGCGGAGGTGTACCATCGCGAGACGTATCCCCAGGTGCTGCAAGCGCTCGAAGGCGTGATCGACGGCGAGCCGCAGGTGCATGCCTTTGCGGTCTCCAACTCGACCATCCACAAGATCCCGAATCTGCCCCGGTAGGCAGCCAGCAGCGCCAGTTCGACCTAGCAAAAGCACATAATAGCTATCATCCCTGCACTTACCTAACAAATCGGCGCTGCGCCCGCTGGCCGTTTATGACGTAAAGCATGCCACCGGGTGCAGCGCCTGTAAGGTCATAATGTCTCTAGCTTGAAGAACCGTTACTAACTGTCCATCGAGCGATTATGGTCGCGTTGAGTCGAAGTTCTGGCCATCGTCGATAATCACCTGGCCGGGCTTTTGGCTGTTCGGAACCTGCACAGTAACCGCTCCCGCGCACGTCCCGCCCTTGCCGTCGTTTGCATCGAACTTGACGCGGTACACGCGCCCGTTACCTCCGGGGTCGCGTTGGGCTCGCAAATCGACACTGCTGCCAAACAACGTGGCATCAGGACCCGTATCGCCTGTCACAAGACCGCTGGTCGGTTCGTCCTGTGTCACACCGGAGATAGAGATGCGCACCGGATCGTTATCTGGATCACCAACTCCAATGATCCATACACGGACAAACTGCCCATTAGCAGGCCAGAGCATCGAGGGGACTGCCTGCGCCGCCGTGCAGACCGGCGCTCCATTCCCGCCGCCGCCATCCCCAGGTGCACGTATCGCAAACTGTTGCGTGGCGAACGGCGCAACCACAGTGCTTGAACCCGGCTCATCATAGACTTCATCGGCAGGATCCGGTCCGGGGCCCGATGCGGCACCCCAAAAGTTATTCGTCGCATCGATGGATGCGCCGGAGTTGTTATATACGGCCCAGTTACACCAATAGCATGAGGAGGTTTGCCCAAAGAAGTTGTTTTCGTTGATCGCAACGTTACTTCCAGGGTTTAGGACGATCTGAGAACCATCAATACCACCCAGAAAAGAGTTAGCGCGAATGATGATACCAGAGCTGGCGTTGATCGTAATATTGTTTTCCCCAATAGTAAAGACGTTGTTCGTCAGAGAATGTCCACTGCCCCAGATGTCGGCTGAACCATGCCCCGTGTTCTCGATCAGCGAATGCCCTGTTCCAATGATGCCGATCTGCCCGTATCCGACGGAAATAAAGTGATTCTGCGCGAGGGTGTGCCCGGATCCCTGCATATAAATAAAGAATTCAGTGAGGATATTCCCGCTGACACTGCTTCCGTTCGTGTCGGGTAAGAAATGGACTATATTATATCTTTGTGAGATCAAAGTAAATCCGTGACCTGGGCGTCCAAATCTGATTCCGCTGACCATTAGACGCACTTGCGTCAGGTCGCCATCGCTCTGCAGAAGCGTTTCCTGCGCCCCATGGCTTGACTCGACCGTCAGCGCCTTATCGATGCCAATATAGTTTTCCGCATACCGCCCGGGTCCCACGATAACTGTGTCTCCAGCGCTGGCGTTCGCAATCGTTTGAGTGATCGAGCGGCAGGGCGCAGTTTGCGCCCCGCATGTGCCACTGTCCACCCCGTTGTTGGCGACGTACAACGTTGCCGCTCGTATCTCGCCAACTGCCAGCAGCAAAAAGAACATGAGTAGCAACCCGATCCGACCGCACCACATGGCACTCATAGCACCTCCTCCAGATCAACCCATCGGTTGCACAAGGTTCATCCACGTTCTTAAGATCTCCCTCGGCATTCAACTGTGCCGTTCTGGCATGGTACTTTACTGCGAACAGTTTTGCGGCTGAGAATGCGTCCCCCCCCCACTCCTGTCAAGCGAAATCGTCGCTGGGGGTAATATTGACAACTGTTGTCATATATGACATCATACTCGCATGGAGATGTTGCGATGAAAGGCGAAATGCTGGATGTGGTGCGTGGAAGCGGTCATGTATTCCGCGATTTAGGGCATAAGAATGCGGATGTGAAACAATTCAAGGCTATCCTGGCTGCCGAAATCATCAAAACGCTCGACAGGGAACGCCTGACCGTACGTGCCGCGCGAGATCGTACGGGCATTGCGGCAGCTGATTTCTCGCGCATCCGTAATGCGAACCTGGGGCGGTTCACCGTTGATCGCCTCATGTCGATTATCAACCGACTCGGGTCACGCGTAGAAGTAAAAGTCCGGGTGCGGCGCGCTGAAATCGTCCAATCTGCCGCAACAGCGTAAAGGCAGGGCTTACCGCAAGATTCCAAATCTACGTCGGTAGAGATTCAGGCTTGGATCGCCTTGACGGCGTCGGTGATCGCGGGATACGTTTTGACGAACTCCGGCAGCACCCTCGCTGTGGGCGGTAGTCCGATCTGACGCGCCATCATCAAGGCGTTCGCCGGGGCCTGGCCGCGCACGTGGTTGTTGAAGAAGATCAATACCTTGCTCGCTCCGGCCGCTGCAATCTCCCGAACCTTCTCCGCGAACGGTTTCAGTTCCGCTTCTGAGTACAGGTAGTCATACCGCTCCTCTGCCGTCTCATGCTGTCTCCACTTCTCGCGGTTCCTGCCGTGGAAGCGCAGGTACAGTAGCCTCTGCGCCTCCAGTTCCTGCGTAATCGTATCCTTCAACTGCGGCATGTCGATGTAGGCCCAGCCTGCATCGAACGCAGCCAGCAGCGCCCTGGTCTCCTCGCAATGCTCACCCCACGAGGCGTGCCGTAGCTCAACCGCCACGGGGTAGTCCTGAAACTGCCGCAGGAGGATGGAAAGCGTGTCCTGGTGCTGAGGCGTGCTCGCAAACCACTCGGAGAACTGGATCAGCAGGCACGCGAGCTTGCATTCCTCGGCAATCGGGTTGATGCCTCGCTTGAAGTCATCGTAGTCCGCTTGCGTCACCTCCGGCTCCGCGCCCGTCGCCTTCTGGAACATCCCCGGATGTGTGAACTTCTGCCAGACCTTGATCGCGAACTCAAAATCCTTGGGCGTGATCGTGGCCCACGCCCTCGCCGTCTCGGGATCGAGCAACCGATAGAAGGTAGAGTTAACCTCCACGGCATTAAAGACCCGGCTGTACAGCTCCAACTCGTTCTTGGGCTTTGCGGGATAGAAGATCCCGTTCCAACTCCCCTGCCCCCTTGGATACGACCAGCCCGATGTGCCGATCCAGACGCGCTTTTCAAGAGCCTCATTCATCACTGTCATCCACCGGTACACCAACCTATGCTGACATCGCCTAATGATCTCCCCCGGGCGGTCATTGCGAGGGAGCGGAGCGACCGTGGCAATCTCACAGTATCTGCAGTCACGGACTTGGACCGGTAAGAACAGCGAGCCCGGTCCACTGCAGCCCCTCTGCTCGCTACTTGCAACCCGAGACGTTACGTGTTACACTTCTCCCGTGGCAATCCTGAAGTTCAGGCACAAGGGCTTGGAGCGCTTCTTTCTCCGTGGAGCAACCATGGGCATCCAAGCGAAGCATGCCCGAAGACTACGCCTGATCCTCGGTCGATTGAACGTCGCGAGGGAGCCCCACGACATGGGGCTGCCGGGCCTGGACCTCCACCTGCTGAAGGGCGAGCGAAAAGGAACATGGGCTGTGAGCGTAAGCGGGAACTGGCGTATCACGTTCGCGTTCTCAGGCCCAGATGTTGTCAATGTTGATTATGAGGATTATCACTGAGGTGCCCCTATGAAGATGCACAATCCGCCTCATCCCGGTGAGGTACTCCGCGAACTCTGCTTTCGGCCTCTCGGTTTAACCGTGACCGAGGCGGCCAACGCGCTCGGAGTCAGCCGCAAGACGTTATCGAGTATCCTGAACCACCGCGCTGGCATTAGCCCAGAGATGGCGGTCCGTCTGTCGATCGCCTTCGGCACCACTGCGGAGAGCTGGCTCAGCCAGCAGCTCCAGTTCGATCTGGCGAAGGCAGAAGCCAAGCGCCGATCGCTTCGCGTCAAAAAGCTCGCGGCTGCTTGACCCCCCTTTCCGGCTAGCGAGTTCACCGGCCCGGCGACGAAGGCGGGGTCACGTGCTAACCATACAACCACCGAAAAATGCGGCCAGTCCCAGCGCGGTGTAACCGCGTCCAGTACAACGAGGGGTTGGGCCGAGTTCTAAGCGTATGCACGTATGTATCGTGTGAGATGAAACGCTGCGAGATGAAGATCGCTGTCTGCAATGACAACGGGCTCATTCTGAACGAAAGTCGGTAATGCTTTAGGATTGAGGACCCATACCTGCGCACCCTTTGGCATAGGCTCGACATACCATCCCGGAAAAACAACTACAGGCCGAACCGGAAACCGTTTACCGGTGCTGGCAAGAAGCGTCTGCTCGAGCCATTTGGCGAGAGCAGTGGCTTGGGCAATCGGATCTCGATTTGGCTCGATTCCATCCACCAAAACCTTGTGCCCATCGAAAGCAATCGTAGGATTCCCACGAACCGATTTTGACAGCGTTTTGGTCTCAATTAGGAACACGCCATGCTGCGATAGAACAACGTGGTCGATGTTGAAACTGTCACCGACTAAGTCGTGGAGGACAGTATCACCATGCTGCTTGAGGGCCTCCAGATTTTCCGCCACGATCTTTTCGCCATCTCGGCCAAGCTTTAGCTGAGCCAGTTTCTGCCGGGCCTTCCACCATCGGAGGGTTGCATAGCTAACTGCAACAAGGGCCATCAACGTTAACGGCCAGGGATTCGGTGGTGCTTTT
>JAGWRQ010000082.1 GCA_028869615.1 Candidatus Methylomirabilota bacterium
AATCTGGCGAGATTGACCAGGCTGAACAGCACGTCCCCCAGTTCTTGCTCAATCTCCTCCGGCGCAGCGGTCTTCATGGCCTCCCTGAGTTCGCCAAGCTCTTCTTCGATCTTTGCCGTGACTCCCGAGATCTCAGGCCAGTCAAATCCGACCCTTGCGGCCTTGTCCTGCAGCCGTTGAGCGCGGAGAAGGCCCGGCAGTTCTCTGGGAACACCGTCCAGGGCCGATACGGGGCTAGCGGCCGCAGTACTACGTTCCTTGCGCTTCAGCTCCTCCCACTGATCCAGGACCTCACGGGCCGTAGAGGCTGTGCCGCCGCCGAAGACATGGGGATGGCGGCGTACCATCTTGTCGGCTGTAGTCGCCAGAACCTGCCCTATGGTGAACTCTCGCCGCTCGGCCGCGACCTGGGCGTGAAAGACCACCTGAAAGAGCAGATCGCCGAGTTCTCCCATGATCTGCTTGGGGTCGCCCTCGTCGATCGCCTCCACCACTTCATAGGCTTCCTCGATCAGAAACGGCTTCAAGGTCTGCCGCGTCTGCTCCCGGTCCCATGGGCATCCATCATCTGCCCGGAGCCGCTCCATAATTCGCACTAACGCATCGAATTGCTCTCCGCTCGCCTCCGCCATCCGGCCTCCTTGAAGTTGTGCACCCGTTGTATGTTCTACAACAAGTATAATCTCCAACAGCCCTCCAGGCAAAGCGAATCTCCGACCTGTCGGCGCTGTGACAAATTACTTTGACAAGGCAACGCTGAAAGGCTAACGTACCGTATTTACGCGATCTTCACGAGGCGACTATGGAATCTTTCTACATCAGCCTGGCCTTTGGCGGCGCAGCCGCCGCCGCGAATGTGATGGGCGGGCTCTTGGTCACGATCAAACGGCGATGGGACGACGCGCTGCTCAAGTACTTCATCGCCCTTGGGGCCGGCTTCATGCTGGGGGCCGCCTTCCTCGGCATGATTCCCGAGAGCATGCGTCTCACAGACCACGCCCCCCTGCTCATTCTGGCCGGTTATCTCTTGATCCATTTTGCTGAACACATACTGGCCTCGCATTTTCACTTTGGTGAGGAGACCCATATGGAGGCTGTCCTGGCACCGTCGGTGAGCCTCTTCGCCCTCGCGGGCCTGTTGATCCACACCTTCTTCGACGGGGTGTCGATCGCGTCGGGATTCCATGTCAGCGTGGGATTGGGGTTCTTAATCTTTGTTGCCGTTGCCCTTCATAAGATCCCCGAGGGGTTCACGGTCGGTTCGATCATGCTGGCTGCTGGCAGGTCCCGCGGGATGGCGATGGCCTCGTCGATTACCCTGGGTCTCTCGACTATGGTTGGCGTCATATTCGCGTCTTATCTCCAAGGACTGTTAGGATATCGGTTGGCCCTGTCTGCCGGGGTCATGATCTATGTGGCGGCGTCCGACCTGATGCCGGAGGTGAACCGTGAGAAGGGAATCCTTATGGCGCTCATGGTGTTCGTTGGTGTTGTGCTGTTCTACCTGACCGAACGGCTGCTCTCGGGTTTCGGCTTTTAAGACGGAAGTTGGCGGATTGCGCTTGCATTCGGAGGCCGGGTTTGGTATATAACGGCAGCTTTTTAATTTGATTACGAGCGACCAACCGGGAGACAGTGTGAGTAAGCGAGGCTTCATCGCGAGTATGCTTGCAGGCTTTGTCCTGCTGTCGGCAGGGCCGACGTCGGCGGCGATCTATTACCGAATCGACGAACATGGGATCACTCATTTTACCAATGCGCCGACAACATTGCAGCACAGGTTGCTCCAGCCGGGGGTGTTACCTTCTACCACCAGACTCACCGCCGCGAATATGTCGGAACTGATCGACGCCTTCGCCGCCGAGTACGAACTCGATCCGGCCCTGATTCGGGCCGTGATTCAGGTGGAGTCAAACTTCAACCGCAAGGCTGTCTCGCGCAAGGGAGCGCAGGGGCTGATGCAACTGATGCCGGCTACCATCTGGCGCTTCTCAGTGGGAGACGCCTACGATCCTCACGAGAATATCGGAGCCGGTGCCCGGTACCTCCGCCAGCTTCTGGACCTGTTCCGGGGGGATCTTACGCTGGCGTTGGCCGCCTACAATGCCGGGGAGAACGCAGTCCTGCGGTACCGGGGTGTGCCTCCCTACGCGGAGACTCGGGACTACGTGACCAAAGTTCTCGGCCTGTACCGACGCGGGCAAGGGGAGCGTTCCAAGACCCGGGCGATCAAGGTTGCCGCACAGGTGGTGACTGCGCAACCGCCACCCCCGGCCATTTACAGGGCAGAGGCCTCAGATACGATCCTGTATTCGAATATCCCGCCGATTGTTCAGTCCCCCTAGGCGCGCCTGACGCGTCGTTTTCCCGTCTGTCATAATTCCAGACCTGCACCTCGGTCACGTCCGCCTGTCGATCGTCACTACGACTGTCTGCAAATCCGACTTGCACAACGACCCGCCAGTACCTTGTGTAGCCGAGAGAAGCGCGACATTCAGAATCATTGGTATTTTCTATTTCATCTATAGGAATAATGATGCTATAAAAATTCTGTGAAAAAGTATCCGTAAACGTGGTGAACGGAGGGCAGGACGGATCACGGCAATTGGGAAGACTGATGATCACCCATCGAGAAATGACCAGGCGACCGTGCTGGCGTGCGGCGCGGACTTCAAATCCGTGATGCCGTGCCGACTGCAAATCGGGCGGATGTGGGTTCGATTCCCACCCTGGTCTCTACTATAAAAAAAAGGGCCGGACCGTTATATTGCTGGGATTCGAGGTTGTCTCTTAGGAGTAGGCCGAGCCCATTTTCATAGATCACACCGTTAGCCGGGCAGTATCCTAATCCTAGGCCCGCCTGGGGAAGCACCGTTGATTCAAAAGCCCCCTTTACGCGTCATTGCGAGCCGAAGACGAAGCAATCTCACCGTTTTTGATGAGCTGTAGAGCAAAACGCGTAGATTGCCGCGCTCCCGTTGGTCGCTCGCAATGACGACGCTGTTAGACATGATCCCTTGGGCATGACTGCAAGTAAATCAGACAGCCGTCAGCCGAAAAAGCTTGACACGATGATCTGCTCAAATTAGATTAAGAGCTTCGCGCCTGAGTAACGATAAGTCGTTGTGAGCGGCAACCTTAACCGGTAAGGTGGGAAAGGAGAAGGAGGAATGGCAATGCGCGACATCATGGTTGGCGAGTCCTTGGTAGGTGACGGTAATGAGGTAGCACACATTGACCTGATGATCGGCCCGAAGAGCGGCCCGGTCGGAGCCGTTTTCGCACAGCGTCTCGCTCAGCAGACTGCGGGTCACAGCGCCCTCCTGGCGGTCCTGGCGCCGAACTGCCCGGCGAAGCCTGCGACGGTGATGTTCAACAAGGTAACGATCAAGGGGGCAACCCAGGCGGTCCAGATGTTCGGTCCCGCCCAGGCGGCTGTGGCGAAGGCCGTGGTGGATAGCGTTGCTGAAGGCGTGATCTCCGCGAAGGATGCCGAAGACTTGGCGGTCATTGTCGGCGTCTTCATCCACTGGGAGGCCAAGGACAATAAGAAGATCTACGACTACAACTATAAGGCGACCAAGGAGTCGATCGCGCGGGCCTTGGCAGAGCAGCCCTCGATGAGTGAAATCCTCGCGGCGAAGGATAAGGTCAAGCATCCGTTTGCGTAGTCGGATCGATAAGAGACAGGGTTAAAGAACTAGGGTTACGCACATCGAAGGGGCTGTCGGGCAAGCGCTGAGAGCCTGATCAGCATCTTGCCCGCAAGCCCCTTTGATTTGTTCTACTGAGTGAGGGCCTATGGCGACAGAGCGAAAGCATCTGCTCTATTTTTTGACGACGGATTCCCAACCGAGTCCATTCGACATCAACATGGCGTATGATGCAGGCTTCCACGCCGTGATTCCCTATGGTAACGTGACCGAGGAGTCAGCCGTCCTCCTGGTACAGGATATCATCTTCTCCCGAGGGCCGAAAGGCGCCAAGTTCAGCGCGCTCTTCATCGGAGGTAACGATATCGAGTCGGCCGAGCGGGTCCGTCAGGCCGCTGTGAAGAGCATGTTCCCCCCCTTTCAGGTGTCGATGATGATCGATCCGAAGGGGTCGTATACGACGGCCGTGGCGCTGGTCGCCAAGGCGGAGAAGGCCCTTGGCGGATTGCGCGGCAAACAGGTTGCCATTCCGGGTGGAACGGGCCCCGTGGGCATAGTTGCAGCGAGTCTCTGTGTGAAGCTGGGGGCGGAGGTAATCATCGGCTCCAGGCAACTGAGCGGTGTGCAGCAATTGGCTCAGCGGCTATCAGCTCAAACCGGAGGCTCGATAAAGGGCGCTGCGATGGCGACGGATGACGACAAGATCTCGCACCTGCGTGGCGCTGACGTGATCCTGACGACCGGCAAGGCGGGCGTGCAGATGATTTCTGAGGCGGTTCTGAAAGCGCTCCCTCCAGGCAAGCTTGTCGCCGACGTCAACGCCGTTCCCCCGACCGGCATCTACAACCTGGCGCCGAATGATGACCGGAAGGAGATCGTGCCGGGCATCAAGGGAATCGGAGCGCTCGCCGTCGGGGTCCTGAAATACGATGTCGAGATCGAGATGCTCGAGACGATCCGCACCTCGGAAAAGTTCGTGATTCTTGACGAGAATAAGGCCTTAGAGATTGCCCAGAGGCGGCTTGCCGGCTGAGGCCCATATGGTCGGTGAGCGTATAGGTTCTGCTTTCATCTGACAGGTTCTGTGGTAAGATTTTATTATAGGATAGGAGTGAGAATCAGGTGCCTGCCACACAGTTTATCTTGATTACCGGCCGGTCGACCAAGCAGGGAAGTTCGGCCCATCTCGGTAAGGAAGCCCAGGAGTACCGCGACGAGGTCTCGACCTTGCAGATGAACCTCAAGGATATCGAAGCTTTAGGATTACAGGATGGGGCTCAAGCGCGGGTCAAATCGAACTACGGTTCGATCGTAGTCAAATTGAAAAAAACCGATATCCCGCAGGGGATCGTCTTTATTCCTTATGGAGAACTGAGTAACGCCCTGATCGGTCCGGATACCCAGACCACAGGGATGCCGGATTCAAAAGGGATCACGGTGGAGGTTGAACGCCATGGCTGAAAGCGTTGCCATGAAAGAACCGGCTGTAAAAGAACCGTATGTAATGACGGGCGTCGTGTGCCCCTTCTGCGGCGTGACGTGTGACGATCTTGAGGTTCGGGTTGAGAATGGGAAGATCACAGAGGTTAAGAACGCCTGCGTCCTAGGTAAAGCCACCTTTCTCCATCATCTGGAGGGATTGGCGACCCCGAGGCTTCATGGAAAACCGGCGACGGTTGATGAGTGTATCGATGCGGCGGCAGAGATTCTCGCCAAGGCCAAGTACCCCCTCATCTATGGACTCGACTCTACTGAGCTGGGCGCGCAGCGGAAGTCGATCGAACTGGCCGAGTTGATCGGCGCCAATATCGACCACACCTCCTCTGTCTGTCACGCGCCGAGCTACCAGGCGGTGATGACGGTCGGCATTCCGACGTGCACGGTGGGAGAGACGAAGAACCGGGCCGATCTGGTGGTCTTCTGGGGATGTAATCCGGCAGAGGCTCACCCACGGCACGCCACTCGGTACTCGGTAACCGTGAAGGGGATGTTTACCCCGAAGGGGAAGAAGGACCGGATGGTCATTCAGGTCGATGTCAGGCCGACGCCGACCACGCGAATCGCCGACGCCTTCATCCAGATGAAACCGAACTCCGACTATGAGGTTATCTCCGCGCTCAGGGCGCTCGTGAAGGGCCACGAACTGCAACAGACCGAGGTCGGAGGCATACCGGTTGACGAGTTGAAAGCCCTTGTCGAAAAGATGAAGAGCGCCAAGTTCGGGATCGTCTATTGGGGGATGGGCCTGACCCAGACCAGGGGTAAGTATCTGAATCTTGTGGCGCTGCTCAAGCTTGCGCAAGATCTCAACCAGTTTACCAAGTTTTCGTGTGCGGCGATGAGGGGTCACGGCAATGTGGTCGGGATGGCCCAAGTGCTGACATGGCAGACCGGCTTTCCCTTCCACGTCAACATGAGTCGCGGCTATCCTCGATTCAACCCAGGGGAATTTTCGGTGGTCGATCTGCTGGCCCGCAAAGAGATCGACGCGGCGCTGGTCATTGCCGGCGACGCCATCGGGAACTTTCCCGGGAGCATGGCAGAGCATCTGAAATCGATCCCGCTGATTGCCATCGATCCCAAAGAGAGCGATACGACCAGAGTCGCTGACATCGTGATTCCGTCGGCGCAGGGCGCCATTGCTGCCGGGGGCATGGCGTACAGGATGGATCACATCCCCCTGATGTTCAAAAAGATAGTTGAGTCACCCTATCCATCGGATCGGGAGATCCTTGAGCGCATTATCGCGAAGATAAAGGCGATAAAAAGTCGCGGTAACGACGCTCCCGCCCCGGCCGGTAGAGGGCGAGGATAATAGACATGGGACGCTCATTACGAATCGTCGGCGGCGAGGTCTACGACCCCGCCAACGGGATCGATGGGACTATTAAGGAGATCTGTGTTGAGGATGGCAAGATCGTAGAATCCTGTACTGGGCCTGCTGAGGTGATCGATGCCAGCAACCTGGTCGTTATGCCGGGTGGCGTCGATATTCATACCCACATCGGCAGTCCGGCGGTCAACGCGGCTCGCGGGTTCAGGCCGGAGGACCACCGGCAGGTACATTTCAGTGCGAAACCTGGTCTTAGATCCGGCGTTGGCTCTACGGTCCCTTCCACCTTTGCGACCGGCTATCTCTACGCCCAGATGGGCTATACCACGGTAATGGAAGGCGCGAATCCTCCCATCGGCGTCAGGCATACCCATGAGGAGTTGATCGATATCCCGATCGTGGATAAGGGGCTGTATATCGAATTGGGAAGCAACGAGTTTATCCTGAAGTTCATCAAGGCCGGTGAGATGGAGAAGGTCAAGCGGTATATGGCCTGGCTCCTCCGGTCGTTGAAGGCGTATGGCATCAAGCTGGTCAACCCCGGCGGGGTCGAGCAATGGAAGTACGGGAAGGATGTCGAAACCCTGGACGACAAGGTCCACTACTTCGACGTCACGCCGCGCCAGATCCTGAAGGCGCTCTCGTGGGCTAACGAAAGTCTCGGATTGCCCCATTCGATCCACCTACACGCCAATCGCCTGGGCACACCCAACAACTACCTGACAACATTAGACACGATGCGGACGCTTGAAGGCGCCCGGCTCCACGTAGCGCACGCCCAGTTTCACAGTTACGGTGGGGAAAACTGGGGCGGCTTTTGCTCAAAGGCGACCGAAATCGCGGAGTATATCAACACCCATCCCAACATCACGACGGACATCGGCCAGATCGTTTTCGGCGATGCCACCACGATCACGGCGGACGGCCCGTGGCAGTACCGGCTGTACAAGCTCAGCAAGAATAAGTGGTACAACCAGGACGTGGAGATAGAGACCGGGTGCGGGATCGTTCCGTATACCTATAGAGAGAATAACTTTGTGAACGCCCTTCAATGGGCTATCGGACTGGAACTGTTCCTCCTGATCCGCGATCCGTGGCGGGTGTTCCTCTCCACCGACCATCCCAACGGCGGTCCCTTCTACCTCTACCCCTGGATCATCAAGCTGCTCATGGATAAACCGTTCCGGGACGAGATGCTGAAGCGTGTCCATAAACGTGTGATGCCCGAGACCATCCTGTCGTCGCTTGACCGCGAGTATACCCTGAATGAGATCGCCATCATCTCCAGGGCCGGCCCAGCGAGAGCATTGGGACTCCACCACAAGGGCCACCTGGGGGTTGGAGCGGACGCCGATATCACCATCTACGCCAAGGACAGCGACCGGGAACAGATGTTCGAACATCCCGTCTATGTCATCAAGGCCGGCGAGACGGTCCTTCGGGACGGCGAGATCGTTCACAGTCCTGATGGCAAGACCCTGTTTGTCATCCCGCCTGATGTGGGCGAGATGGATCCGACCTTTAAGACCGAATTCGAAAACTACTACACGATCCGGTACCAGAATTTCCCGATCGATATCGAGGACATCCCCAACCGAGAGGCGATTCCCGTGGGGGCTCCTCGATGATCTCGATGACATTGTGGTTGATCTGACGGAGACGCGATGGAGATCAATGGCGTTCACATCGACGAGACATACGCAGAGGCATTCGGCGCCTATGCCGGCCGAGTGCTGATTACCGCGTGCAGCAAGGCGTGGGCCCAGGAGGCGGCACGGAGCATGACGGGCTTTGGGACCTCGGTGATCGGCTGTGGCTGCGAGGTCGCCATTGAGGGGATCGCGCCGACGGATACGCCGGACGACCGCCCTGGCGT
>JAGWRQ010000083.1 GCA_028869615.1 Candidatus Methylomirabilota bacterium
CGATACGGGTATATAGAACACGGACGGCAGTCCATACTACGAGGGTAAACGGATGGCTACAATTATCGAGTACACCGATCAAAAAAGGCCGGCCAATAATTATCCTAAGCGGATTATTTCACCCCTTACACCGGGCCCGTGCTGTGACTCCAAAATGGAACAGATCGGAGCGGAGCAGCACGAAGAAGGCTGGAGTTTCATTTATAAGCGCTGCAAGAGGTGCGGTTTTGCAGTCCGTCACGTGACGGCTCGAGACCCACAAGTCCTTACGAAGAAAGGCGCGCGCTTTAATTACCAGGAACTGGTCGGTTTCCACAATTAGAATGGCTCGACACTTACCCTCCGCATTGTGCTCCGCCTATGGTATACTCCTCCGGCAGGCGAACAACCACACTCGTGGACTTGAGAGATGAGGGCTAGCGGTCTTGTTGAAGCAACTGAGGTGAGCGCTCTGCTTGATCTCGAAGGAGAGATCGAGCGGTTGAAAAAAGATCTGCATGCGGTGGTGTTGGCGCATTACTACCAAGACTCTGAAATTCAGGACGTCGCCGATGTCATCGGCGATAGCCTGCAACTCGCCCAGCAGGCCGCAAAGACGAGCGCCGAGGTGATCGTCTTCGCCGGCGTCCACTTTATGGCGGAGACGGCAAAGATCCTGAACCCCTCGAAGCAGGTGCTGCTCCCAGACTTGCAAGCGGGTTGTTCCCTGGCGGAAGGCTGCCCTCCGGATCTATTCAGACACTTCAAACAGAAATACCCGGACCACATCGTGATCAGCTACATCAATTGCAGCGCCGAGATCAAGGCGATGAGCGATATCATCTGCACCTCGAGCAACGCAGAAAAGATCATCAACCAGATCCCGAAGGAGCAGCCGATTCTTTTTGCGCCCGATCAGAACTTGGGTCGCTATCTTATCAAAAAGACCGGCCGTAATCTGGCCCTATGGCCTGGCACCTGTGTGGTACACGAGACGTTTTCAGAAAAGAAGCTCATACAGCTTATGCTGTACCATCCTCACGCCAAGGTGCTCGCGCATCCCGAGTGTGAGGAGAGTGTGCTTCAACATGCCGACTACATCGGCTCAACAAGCGGAATCCTGAATTATGTCAAGCACAGTGCGGGCACCGAATTCATCATTGCAACCGAGCCCGGCATCATTCACCAGATGGAGAAGGCCTGCCGGGACAAGACATTTATTCCGGCCCCTCCAGATGGCGATTGCGCCTGCAACCAGTGCCCCCACATGCGACTCAATACCTTGGAGAAACTGTACCTGTGCATGAAACACCGTGCGCCGGAAATTACGCTTAGTGAAGAGCTGCGGCTTCTCGCCTTACGGCCAATCCAGCGTATGCTGGAGATGAGTTAGGGCCGGCCCTCCTTTATCCCCATGCCCCTATCCCTCGTTCGGATCAGTCGCCAAGAGGCCCTCAAGAGGTTTCTTGAGGAAGACATCGGTCGGGGTGATGTGACGACCCTCGCGATTGTATCGCCCGATCAAAAAGCGATCGGTCATTTCGTGGCCAAGGCGCCTCTCGTGCTGGCCGGGATCGAGCCGGTGATCGAGGCCCTCACCCTTTTGGATGAAGGCTTAGTTGTTGAGAACCGGCGTCGTGATGGTGATGATCTGCGCGAAGGCGAGAGGGCGGCATCCGTCCGTGGCCAGGCCAGGGCGCTGCTGGCCGGCGAGCGTGTGGCCACAAACCTGCTCCAGCGACTGTGCGGCATCGCGACGCTGACAAAACAGTTCGTTGAAGCTGTCAGCGGCACGCAGGCGAAAATTCTCGACACGCGAAAAACCACGCCAGGACTGAGGGTATTTGAGAAATACGCGGTGACCGTCGGCGGTGGGATCAATCACCGCTTTGGACTTGACGACGCGATCTTGATCAAGGATAACCATATCAGGCTGGCGGGCGGTATCAGCGCCGCGATTGAAACAGCCCGGCAACATGAAAGCCACTCGCATCGGTTTGAGGTGGAGGTTACCACACTCGAGGAGTTGCGGGAGGCTCTCCGGTATGACCTCGACGCCGTTCTTCTCGACAACATGAACCCGGAGATGGTTCGACAGGCGGTGACGTATGTGCGCGCTCACGAGCGCGGCAGCAAGATCGTAGTCGAAGCGTCAGGTGGAATGACCCTCGACAATGTCCGGGCATTCGCAGAAGCCGGTGTCGATTGGATTTCCATTGGCGCCTTGACGCATGCCGCCCCAGCCGTTGACATGAGTTTCAAAATTCACCCCGCGTAAAGCCGGCCATGAAGACAGATATCCTCATCATCGGCAGTGGTCTTGCAGGATGTGCCGCGGCGCTGGCGGCCGCCAGGCGGGACGTTGAGGTCACGCTGCTCACGCGTTCGCCTTATCCGGAGGAGAGCAGTACCTTTTGGGCTCAAGGCGGCATTATCTATCAAGGCGCGGACGACTCCCCTCAAAAGCTGGTGGCTGATATCGTCGCTGCCGGTGCAGGCCTGAGTTCGCCTGAGGCGGCATTGCTGGTCAGTCGTGAGGGCCCAAGGCTGGTGAAGGAGATTCTCATTGATGAGCTTGGGGTGCCGTTCGACGAATCCTCGGAAGATTCGACCAGATGGGATCTGACCGCTGAGGCCGCGCACTCGCTTCCACGTATCCTGCATCATAAGGATCAGACCGGATCGGCGATCCAGCGTGCGTTCATCGACAGGATAGCCTCGTACCCGAGGGTCAAGCTGCTCTGTGCGGCCACGGCCGTCGATCTGCTCACGATTTCTCACCATTCGGCCGAACCGCTGGATGTCTATAAGCCTCCGACGTGCATTGGGGCATACGTGTTGGACCAGGCCAGCGGCGAGATCTTTCCCATCCTCGCGAAGGAGACGATTCTGGCGACCGGCGGACTGGGCCGTGTCTTTCTGCATACCACCAACCCTGCCGGCGCTCGCGGCGACGGCATTGCGATGGCCTATCGGGCCGGCGCCCGTTGCATCAATATGCAGTACGTCCAGTTCCACCCCACCACGCTCTTCCATCCCAGCGGTCGGTTCCTCATCTCTGAAGCGATGCGAGGCGAAGGCGCCCGCCTGGTGGACGGTAAGGGTCGAGAGTTCATGACCGATTATCACCCCGATGGATCGCTGGCTCCGCGGGATGTCGTCGCGCGCGGGATTCACCAGATGATGTTGGAATCAGGCGAGCCGTGCGCATATCTCGACATCTCCCACAAACCGGCCGATCAGGTCCGCGAGCGATTTCCCGGGATTTATGCGCACTGTCTGAAGTACGGAATCGACATGACCAAAGAGCCCATTCCCGTCGTTCCGGCTGCGCATTACAGTTGCGGCGGTATTGCTGTTGATGAGTGGGGACGATCAAACGTGCATCGCCTGCGCGCCGTTGGTGAGGTCGCCTGTTCGGGGTTGCACGGCGCCAATCGTCTGGCTAGTACGTCCTTGTTGGAATGCCTGGTGTGGGGAACCCGGGCAGGTGCTCAGGCTGCGGCATTCATCGCGGGAGGTGAAGAGTATTATTTTCCTCAGATTGCGCTCTGGCGGTATGAACGTGAGTCAGTTGATCCGGCGCTGATCGCCCAGGACTGGCTCAGCATCCAACAGACCATGTGGAACTATGTGGGTCTCGTTCGCAGCGCAAAACGGCTGAACCGAGCCCATGAAATCCTGCGAGAGCTGAGCCTTGAGATCTTAAGGTTCTATGAGAAGGCCGAGGTGACCGATGCGATGGTTGGCCTTCGTAACGGCATTCAGACGGCGCTGGTCATCCTGCTGGCTGCCATGGAATGCCGCAGCAGCCGCGGCTGCCACTACCGTATCGACTAGGTTATCCCAGGTTCCGGGTACCAAAGGGGGCAAGGCCCCACTCTATACAAGCAGGAGGCTGCTACGTGAAAGCGGTTCGATTTCATGAGCACGGCGGGCCAGAGGTCCTGCGGTACGAAGACGCTCCTGATCCCATCATCGCCCCCCATGAGGTGCTGGTCAAGGTCAAGGCCTGTGCCCTGAATCATCTGGATCTCTGGTGTCGAAAAGGGATGCTGGGGATGCAGATTCCCCTACCCCACATCTCCGGTTCGGATATCGCCGGCGAGGTAGCGGCGGTGGGGAGCATCGTGACCCGCATCACGCCCGGTCAACAGGTGGTCGTCTCACCAGGGGTGAGCTGTGGCCAGTGTGCCTGCTGCCTGTCGGGTCGTGACAACCTCTGTCGCTCTTATGAGATCATCGGAGGTTACCGGATCGACGGCGGATACGCGGAGTACGTGAAGGTTCCCGAGGTAAACATCCTGCCGATGCCGGAGGGGATGAGCTTCGAAGCCGCGGCGGCGTTCCCGCTTACGTTTCTCACCGCCTGGAACATGCTGGTGAATTGCGCGCACGTGAAAAGGGGTGATGAGGTGCTGGTGATGGGGGCGGGAAGCGGGGTTGGAAGCGCCGCCATCCAGATTGCCAAGCTGGTCGGTGCTCGCGTCATCGCCGCCGCCGGCAGCGACGAGAAGCTTGAGAAGGCCAAGGGGCTTGGCGCCGATGAGGGGATCAACTATACCGGCCAGGATCTGGTCGCCGAGGTGCGGCGCCTCACGGCCAGGCGAGGGGCAGACGTGATCTTCGAGCATGTGGGCGGCGCTGTGTTCGAAAAGCTCATTCCGGTCCTGGCCACCGGGGGTCGCCTGGTAACCTGCGGCGCCACCGCAGGCCACCAGGCCCAGACCGATATCCGATACCTCTTCATGCGACAGTTATCGATCCTGGGCGGCTTCATGGGCTCTAAGGCTGATCTGTTGCAGATCGTACCGGAGATAGCACGCGGGACGCTTAAGCCGGTGGTAGATCGGGTCTTTCCGCTGAAGGACGCCGCAGCGGCGCAATGCGCGATGGAAGACCGTAAGCTATTCGGCAAGCTGGTCCTGGTAGTCTAGCGCCGCGCCGAAAAGCGTCGCATCTCATCGTTCTCGGTCGTCGAGCATCCTCAATGTACAAACGCGTACACCTCCGGTGCCCTCCTCCCTCGGGCCTCGATCTGCTCGCTTCGCGGTACGGCGCGAGTAGACGTCAAGAAAAGTTTGACAGCAATGTGCAGCTCTTGGGCGAATAAGCAGGCTCGTCAAAAGGCAGACCGTTAGACGGGTGGGACGTGAGATCAAGGGGAATACCGTGACGCTGAACATCGCGCATCGAGGAGCCTCGGCACTTGCGCCCGAGAATACGATGGCTGCCTTTGAAAAGGCGGTCGAGCTGGAAGCCGACGCCATCGAGCTGGACCTGCACGTCAGCCGGGATGGGGAGTTAGTCGTGATCCACGATCAGACGCTGGACCGGACCACCGATGGCCACGGGCCGGTCTATGCGCGCAGCCTGCAAGAGCTCAAGCGGTTGGATGCCGGCCGCTGGTTTGGCGAGCGCTTTACCGGTCAGCGGATCCCAACCCTCACCGAGGTCCTCGATCGTTTCGCCGGAAAGGTCCGGCTCGCGCTTGAAGTCAAGGCAGGATCAGCCTTCTTTCGTGGTATCGAGGAGCGGGTGGTGGCGGTCCTGCGCGAACATCGGGCCATTTCGCAAGTAGCCGTCGCGTCGTTCGATCATCATGCGCTACTCAGGCTGAAGGAGCTGGAACCATCCCTTCAGACCGCCGCGCTCCTTGTGGGACGGCCCGTGGTGATGTCGAGGATTGCGGAAGCGTGTAAGGCAGACGCTATGGCCCTCGAGTGCTGCCTTATCACGAAGACAGAAGTTGAGGCCTGTCGGGCCGCCGGGCTGCAGCTTGTAGTGTGGGTGGTCAATGAGCCTGCTCAGATGCGCTCCTTTATCGATTTGGGCGTCGACGGGATCATCACTGACAGACCCGACCTATTACGTCATGCTCTGGTTGAGCGCGGCGAGTCCCACCCGATGCTGCCGCGCTGGAGGTAAGCCGTCTCTTCAGGTCGACCTCATCGGCCCAGATTGACGGACAGCCATGACCCTCGGTTCAACACCCGGCGATCCGAACCGGACCTGGTGGCCCTTTATCCTCTTAATCGGGGCGATCACCGCTGTGATAGCCGCCGCGATCCTCCTATTTGTCGTATGACATCTCACGGTCGGATCTCAGGCGCGGGCTTCATGTGTCATATTCCGATGCCTGCGGCGAGGCATTTCTAGTTGCGAACCCACATTGCCATGCGATATACTACGACGCTACGACACACCAATCCAGAACCCGTCGAACCCTAAATCTGTCGAAAAGGTGGTATGATTTCAGAGCCCACTGGCCGCTTCTGATGGTCCTCAAGCATTCCAATAACGCCTGACTACCATTCGGAGGCTTCATCCTGGAGGCGGCCGCGTCATCAGCAGGAGAAGAGGTTACTGTACGTTGAAGGGGTACGGAATGGCGGGCACCGTTGCTGCCACGAACCAAGACCTTGACCGGCCTTGGTTCGCCTACTACGACCAGTGGGTTCCAACGCGCCTCGAGTATCCGGATATCCCCCTCCATCGTTTCCTCTCAACCTCTGCCCAGAAGTACCCGAATCGAACGGCGATCATCTTCTATGGCAGGAGGCTTACCTATCGTACGTTAGACGAGTCTGTCACACGATTTGCTGCGGCCCTTGCAGCCCGCGGGCTGGCAAAAGGTGACAGGGTCTCGCTCCTGCTCCCCAACTGCCCTCAGATGGTCATCGCCTACTACGGCACGTTGCGGGCCGGGGGTCTCGCGGTCTCGACCAGCCCGCTCTACTCCACGCGAGAGCTGGAGCACCAACTGAACGATTCCGGCGCCGAGACCATCGTTGTCTTGTCGAAACTCTACCCACTCGTCAAAGAGGTCGCTCCAAAGACCGGCCTCAAGCGAATCATCGTCACGAATATCAAGGAGTTCTTCCCGCCCATACTCCGACTGCTCTTCACCCTCTTGAAGGAAAAGCAGCAGGGCCACCGACCTGCGGTGGAGCGGAGGCCGGGGACGGAGTGGCTTTCGGAGATGCTGACCTCGGCTCCCGCGAACACTCCGGCAACCTCGGTCGGCCCAGACGACCCGGCGCTGCTGCAGTACACCGGGGGCACGACAGGTCTGGCCAAGGGGGCCGTGCTCACGCATAGGAATCTGGTGGCCAATACGTTACAGACCGCCGCATGGCTGGTGAAGCCTGCCCCGAGCTCAGTCGAAGGGGAGCACGGCAGGAATGAGGTCTTCCTTGGGGCGATCCCGTTCTTTCATATTTATGGGATGACGGTGGTCATGAATCTCTGCATCTCGCTGGGCCACACGATGGTGCTTTTGCCGCAATTCAAGGTGCAGGAAGTCCTGGAAACGATCGCCAAGTACCGTCCCACCTTCTTCCCCGGGGTCCCGACGATGTACGTGGCCATCAATAATTACCCGGAGGTCGGCAGATATGCCCTCCGTTCGATTAAAGCCTGCTTGAGTGGGGCGGCGCCATTGCCGGTCGAGGTGGCCGACAGATTCGAGACATTGACGGGCGCTCGCCTTGTGGAGGGGTACGGTCTGACTGAGGCCTCTCCGGTGACGCACGCCAACCCGCTTTTTGGCGCCAGGAAGGTCGGGACGATCGGCCTGCCGCTACCCGATACCGACGCCAGAATCGTAGACTTGGAGACCGGTGAGCACACGCTGCCGCCAAAGGAGATCGGCGAGGTGGCGGTCAAGGGTCCCCAGGTGATGGCCGGGTATTGGAACCAACCGAGCGAGACCGCCATGGTACTCCGGGATGGATGGTTGTACACCGGTGACATCGGCTATATGGATGAACAGGGCTACTTCACTATCATCGACCGCAAAAAAGAGATGATCATCGCAGGCGGCTTTAACGTCTATCCCCGGGAGGTTGAAGAACCCCTGTATGAGCATCCAGGGGTCAAAGAGGCGGTGGCGGTGGGCCTGCCTGACCCATACCGTGGAGAGACGGTGAAGGTCTACGTCGTTCTGAAAGAGGGGGAGCGGGCCACCGAGCAGGAGATCATCGACTTTTGCAAGCAGAGGATGGCGAAACATAAGGTGCCCACCCTGGTCGAGTTCAGGCGGGAGCTGCCAAAAACACTCGTAGGTAAACTGCTCCGGCGTACCTTGCGCGAAGAGGAGATGGCCAAACAGAAGTCACCAGGCGCCTGAAACGACCTGCGCGCCTTTGCCCCCGGTTGGAGTAAACCGTCGGACGTGAGGTCTACCGGATGAGTCTCCGCAAGTTGCTGTCCCATACGGTCCTCGCTTACCCCAGGACCACTCTGGTTGCGGCGATGCTGCTCACGCTGCTTTCAGTCTGGATATCG
>JAGWRQ010000084.1 GCA_028869615.1 Candidatus Methylomirabilota bacterium
GTCAAATCTTTAGTAGCGCGGCGCTACGCGGGTGACGCTCATTGTTCGAGTGGTGGGAGTCGGAACAGGCGGCGAGCGTTCTCAGTCGTGAGACGACCGAGTTCGTCAAGACGCATTCCCAAGAGGCCAGCGATCTCTTGGGCTGTGTGGAGAAGATGGGCCGGCTCGTTCCGCTGGCCTCGAAACGCTTGAGGCGGTAGGTAAGGGCAGTCGGTCTCTAAGACCAAGCGATCCGTCTTGGCCTTCCGCACGATTTCGCGAAGCGTTTCGTTCTTGGGGTAGGTGACCGGCCCGGCGATTGAGACATAGTAGTCTCTCCGCCAAGCCTCTTCCGCCATGACGAGATCGCCCGAGAAGCAGTGCAGGAGCACTTCCTGGGCCGCTTCTTCCTTGAGGAGTTGCATCGTCTCCTGATGGGCGTCACGGTCGTGGACGATGAGCGGCAGATCCAGTTCCCTGGCCAGGCGAATCTGTCGGCGAAAGGCGTCGGCCTGCACGGCGCGCGGGGCGCGGTCACGAAAGAAGTCGAGACCCGCCTCGCCGATGGCCACCACCTTGGGCTGCTTGGCAAGGTCGCGAAGAGTCTCTTCGGCGGCATCATCGTAGGTTCCGGCATCGTGGGGATGGATACCGACGCCGGCGTACACCTGCGGGTAACGTTGCGCAGCCTCCACCGCCTTCCGGCTGGCCGCAAGATGATAGCCCACAGCAATCATGAGCCCAATCCCGACGGCCTTGGCCCGCCCCAGCGCTTCGGCTCGGTCGGGATCGAACTCTCGCATCTGAATATGGGCGTGGGTGTCAATAAACACTTAGCGGACCTTGGAGCCTGGGGTGATGGGCGCTTCCGGCATGAGCAGCACGATCCGGCCTGCGTCGTCCTCGGCGGCGAGTACCATCCCCTGAGACGTGATCCCCATCAGACTGGTCGGCTTCAGGTTAGCCACAAGGATGATCCGCTTCCCTGCCCAGCTTTCAGGCGGATAGTGCTCCTTCAGACCGGCTACGACAATCCGCTCTTCATCCTTGAGCCTGACCCGTAGCTTGACCAGCTTCTTGGAACCCGGGATCGCCGCTGCCTCCACCACTTCCGCAACGCGCAGGTCGAGACGCCGGAACTCCTCAATCGTAATCTGCTCGAGCGGGATCTCGGGTACGGCAGCCGACTCCTTTCCTGCGCGAGACGGCTTTGCGGCGGTCGCCTGGATACGGGGGAAGAGTGGTTGCACCTCCTGAACTCGCCACTCCCGTAACCCCATCTGTACCGGTGAGGGGTACACATCCTCGATGCAAATAGAGGTCATCGGCTCAGCGACGCCCAGACCCTGAAGCATCCGTTCTGCGGTCTTGGGAAGAAACGGCGACAGGAGCATGGCGATTGCGCGGAGGGTTTCGGCTGCAGTGAACAGAACCGCTTTCGTTCGAGCATCCCCCGGGTCCTGCTTCCACGGTTCGTGGGTCACCAGGTATTTGTTCGTAGCCGAGACCAGGTTCCAGATGGCCGCCAGCGCCTCACTGAACGCAAAGCGCTCCATGGCGGCTGTCACGTACGCGACGGCAGCGCGCGTGGCATCAGCGAGGTGTCCATTATCAGACGATTGAGTAATTCTACCGTCGTAGTATCGCTGGATCAACTTGAGTACGCGACTGTAGAGATTCCCCAGGTCATTGGCCAGATCCGCATTCAGCCGAGCTACAAGCGCGTCCTCGCTGAAGTCGGCATCCAAACCGAACGTCATCTCCCGCAGTACGAAGTAGCGAAACGCGTCGATACCGTACTTGTCGGCCAGCTCAAGAGGCCGGACGACCGAGCCTCTGCTCTTGGACATCTTGACCTCTTCGATCTTCCAGTAGCCATGGACGTTCAGGTGCCGATATGGCGGGAGCCCGGCAGCCTTCAGCATGGTCGGCCAGTAGACGGCATGAGGTTTGAGGATATCCTTGGCGATCAGATGCTGGGCGGCGGGCCAGAAACGCCGGAACGCTTCGCCATCAGGCCAGCCCAGCGCAGAGATATAGTTAATGAGGGCATCGAACCAGACATAGGTGACATACCGGTTATCAAAGGGGAGCGGGATCCCCCACGTCAGGCGCGCCGAAGGCCGAGAGATACAGAGGTCCTCCAACGGCTCCTTGAGGAAGGACAGGACCTCGTTCCGAAAGCGCTCCGGTCGAATGAAGTCGGGATGGCGGCGAATATGGTCGATCAGCCAATCCTGGTATTTCCCCATCCGAAAGAAGTAGTTCTGCTCCTTGATAAAGGCCGGAGCCGTCCGGTGATCTGGGCATTGCCCGTCCTCCAGCTCCTTTTCGGTGTAGAACCGCTCGCAGCCGAAGCAGTAGTGGCCGCCATACTCTCCGAAATAGATGTCCCCGGCATCGTAGATCTGTTGCAGGAACCGCTGCACGGCTCGCTTGTGAGGTTCGCTGGTGGTGCGAACGAATTGATTCGGCGCAAGTCCCAGCCGCGTCCACGTCTCCTGAAAGATGCCGCTGATCCGGTCGGCATAGGCTTGCGGACTCTCGCCGGCCTGCGCAGCCGCCTGGACGATCTTGTCGCCGTGCTCGTCGGTACCGGTCAGGAAATAGACCTGCTCAGGCCCCAGCCGAAGCTTCTGGAAGCGGGCCATCGTGTCGGCCAGGATGGTGGTATAGGCGTGTCCCAGATGCGGGGTGGCGTTGACGTAATAGATCGGGGTGGTAAGGTAGAAGGTCTCGTCGCTCATGAGTTGGTGTGGTCCGGCGCAGAGCCGGCCCCGCAGCCGCCGATTGGGCAGCCTCCGCCACCGCAACTGTTCCGGGGTGAGTTCTCGTCCAAGGGGGGGCCGATGTGAATCAGATCGGCCGCCTTCACGGTGATCTGCACGCTGTCTTCCAGTTCGACCACCACCGATTCAGTCAGAAGGTTCCTCGCCTTGACAATCCCCACCCCCTCAGGCGCCTCGACCGGGGAACCAACCTTGGGTAGACGCCGCTTCAGTTCCTCGTACATGGCGTGCTCATAGCGAAGGCAGCACTTCAGCCGCCCGCACATCCCCGCCAGCTTACTCGGATTCAGAGGGAGGTTCTGGTCCTTGGCCATCCGGACCGAGATCGGGTCGTACTCCTTCAGAAAGGTCTTACAGCACAGCTCTCGGCCGCACGGGCCAACGCAGCCCAACTTGCTGCCGACATCCCTGGCCCGAATCTGTCGCATTTCAATACGGGTATGGAGTTGCTGAGCCAACGCCTTCACCAACTCACGGAAATCGATCCGCTCGTCAGCGTAGAAATAGAAGGTGACCCTGCTCCGATCGAAGCTCGCCTTCACATCGACTAACTGCATCGGCAGCTCTAATTCCGTGATCTTCCGCGAGCAGAAGGCTTTCCCGTCCAGTTCCAGACGCCTGATCCGCTCCTCATTGGCGCGATCCCGCGCAGTTGCCACACGGAGGACGGCCGGAAGCGGTTCCGTAGCCTTGTGATCGGGAAAGAGTGGGAAGATGGCGAACACCCGGCCCAGCCCCTGCCCCCAGTTGGTCTCGACCACCACCTGGTCACCCGGCTGTACCTTCACCCCTCGCGGATTGTAGTGTTGCTCCTGGTATTCGGTCTCCCCCAGGCTGATTCGCACCGTTTTCATGCTGACACCGGCAAAAGGCCGGACGGCAATACCTCCCGCAGCCGAAGCAAAAGATCCTCCATTGATAGGCGCGGGTTCGCGTTGCGGGCGAGGTTGTCCATCGCGGCGTGGACTGCGCGAAGCCCATCCAGGATGGCGTCCATGGGCAAGCCCTCCGCCTGGCGAGCGACCGTTTCACCGCGATCGTCGTTCACAAGCCAATCCGTCCGTCCTGATGCCTTCGCAACCATGAGATCACGAAGCCAGGCCGAAATGATTTCTAACTGTTGCTGAAGCTTCTCCCGATCCTTCGCCAGCTTTTCGGCCAGTTCGACGAGGGCGGCGGGTCCATCCTGAAGCCCTCGCCCAAGTCCTTCGAGCAGTAAATCCCTCATCGCGGGCAGGGACGCCACCTCCGGACTGAAGGCGCGCTCGATGCTGCCCCGGCTCAAGGAGGCGATCAGTCTGGCTCGAGACGCCTCCATCCCCTTCTCTCTCAGAAGGGCTTCGATCTGCCCGTGCGGGAGCGGGGAGAAGGTGACGCTTTGACATCGAGAGACAATCGTGGGAAGCAGGGCCGATACGGTACTGGTCAGGAGGATGAACACTGTGTCCTTGGCCGGTTCTTCCAGGGTCTTCAGGAGCGCATTAGCCGCCTGCTCCGTCATTCGCTCCGCGCCGTCGAGAATAAATACCTTCCACTGAGCCTCATAGGGCACCAGGACAGCGTCGGCCTCGAGGGTCCGGATCTGTTCAATCTTTACGGTCGCGCCGTCCGGTTCGATGATCTGTACGTCCGGATGTCGTCCGTTGGCGATGTTGCGACAGGCGCGGCAGTCCCCACACCCATCCTGCGCGGCCGTTAGCTGACAGCTATCGGCTGATCGCTGCTTCATATCGCAGTTGAGCGCCTGGGCAAAGGCGAGCGCGGCGGCTCGTTTGCCCACCCCGGCCGGCCCGCTGAAGAGATAGGCATGGGCGATCCGACCGGTCATGAGCGCCCGATGAAGGAACCGGATGGCTCGCGCCTGCCCGATCACGTCACGAAATGGCATAGCCGCTCCGATCTTGAAGACGGGTGAACTGATTCCACACAATCATCTCGATCTCGATCATACCCAGGCCGGCATCGATCACGGTAATTCGATCCGGATTTTCGCGCGCCAGGGTACGGTATCCTTCTCTGATTCGCTGGTGAAAGTCAAGCGGCTCGGCCTCGATCCTGTCCCAGCAAGACGACTCTGTACTGAGCCCCGTCGAAGCATCGGCGCTTGCGCCTCGTCTGCACCGCGTCAGTCCGATCCCCGGGTCCAGATCGAGCAGGACGGTCAGGTCCGGCGCAAGTCCGTCGGTGGCAAACCGGTTCAGCCGTCGTATCAGGTTGAGGTCAAGGCCTCTTCCAAATCCCTGGTACGCCAGCGTGGAATCGGTAAAACGGTCGCAGAGCACCACTGCCCCCCGCGAGAGGGTAGGAACGATCAGTTCCCGGACAAGCTGAGCGCGACTGGCCTCATACAGCAGCAGTTCCGTGGCAGCATCGATGGGAACCGATCCCGGGTGAAGCAGAAGCGTCCGAATCTCCTTCCCTATGGCGGTCCCGCCGGGATCTCGTGTTTCGATGACCTCTTTGCCGGACGTACGAATTCGCTTGGCCAGCAGCTTGAGCTGGGTCGTCTTGCCGGACCCCTCACCCCCCTCAAAGGTCACGAATATGCCGCGCATTGCGCCCTGCTTATCCCTCTCCGTCCTTTTTCGCTATAGCTGTCAGCCGTCAGCTATCAGCTTTCTTTGGCACTGCAACCGAGGTCACCAGGTTGGCGAGCGTGTCCAGCTCATCTTCTGAGACCGTGCGAGGGTCCAAGACAATCCGATCGTCTTTGATGCGAACCATCACCGGTGGGTCAGTCCGGCGCAGGCGTCCCTCCAAAACCGGCGCGGTCAGGTGGACGCCCTGCACAGCCACCAGTCGCGTCGGGATCGCTTCGAGGGGTAGCGCGCCGCCGCCGACCTCTGACGTTCCCTCGATGATCGAGACCTCAAGATGACCCGAGGCGAGCGCGGCAATCCGATCGCGCAGATGCCTGGCCCGCCGCTCAATCTCTTGAAGCGGCATGACGAGCGCTCGGAGCACCGGAACATGGGCAAGGGCTCGCCCTTCATCGAGGTAGAGGCGCAATGTTGCCTCCAGGGCGGCCAACGAGAGCTTGTCGATCCGCACCGCGCGCGCGAGCGGATTGCGGCGGAGCCTCTCGACCAGCAGTCGCTTTCCTGCGATCAGGCCCGCCTGAGGTCCTCCCAGCAGCTTGTCCCCGCTGAAGGTCACCAGGTCTGCTCCGGCGCGGATGCTCTCCGAGGGCATCGGCTCCTTGGAGAGCCCGAGTTGCGACAAATCGACGAGGGCACCGCTGCCCACATCCTCCACCACTGGAAGACCGGCCTTCTCACCCAAGCTCGCCAACTCGGCTACCGAAACCTGGTTGGCGAAACCCTGAATTCGGAAGTTGCTGGTGTGAACCTTCAGGAGCATCGCGCTCGTCGCCCCGACAGCGTCCTCGTAATCTCTCAGGTAGGTCCGGTTGGTGGTCCCCACTTCCCGCAAGATCCCGCCTGCGCGACGCATGATATCGGGGATCCGAAACGAGTCGCCGATCTCCACCAGCTCCCCGCGCGAAACGATGACCTCCTTCCCCTCGGCCAGCGTATTGATAGCAAGCAGTACCGCCGCCGCATTATTGTTTACTGCAAGCGCGGCCTCAGCCCCTGTGAGACGGCATAAGAGCCGCTCCACATGGTCCTGCCTGGACCCACGGTCCCCTCCTTCGAGGTCATACTCCAGGTTCGAGTAGCCCCGCGCAGCCTCGACTACCCGCTCAATGGCCGCCTCGGCTAACGGCGCGCGACCAAGGTTCGTGTGGATGACGACGCCGGTCGCGTTGATAAGATGCCGCAACGCCGGCCCACTCAGTCGTGCCGCGATCTGCTGTGCCTCTGTCACTAGCGCGGCCCTAGATGGTAGATCCGACGACGACGTCGCTCCTGGCGGTCCCTTGGCGATCATGCGTCGCCGACGCTCCAGCACCTCTCGGATCGCCTCAACGACCGCCCAGCGCGGCAGCGTCTGCACCATCTCTCGGATCGATGGCTCCTGCAAGAGCTCATCCACCGAGGGAAGCTGCCTAAGCAGGGCTCTGGTACGACTATCTACGGAAATTTTCTCTCCAGCCAATGCCTGTGACCGCTGTACGCTGTTAGCCGATAGCTGCTTTATCGTCACGCTATCATACTTCCCCCCTTGATTCAACTCCGAGATCGCCTCCGTAAGCCTATCCGGAAGGCGAAGGGCCGGACGACCATAGATTCGCCCGGCCCTTCCCGTAAACTGACAACGACAGGCTATTCAGATTTGCACATCTCACGCCATCGTCGATCGCTTGGCTACAAAGCAAGGCTTGCAGAAGACTGGTTTGTCGAGGATCGGTTTGAAAGGAACGGAGGTCTGCTGGCCACAGGCCGAGCAAACGACCTCGTACTCTTGGCGGGGGCCTCCATGGCCACCCATCCCTTTGCGCACCGTCTTGCAGCCCTTGCACCGTTTCGGCTCATTCATGAATCCTTTCTGCTCGTAAAACTCCTGCTCGCCTGCGGTGAAGGTAAACTGCTGCCCACAATCAATACACGTCAGTGACTTATCCTGGAATGCCATTGGCTGCCTCCTGCCAAACCGAAACCCATTATTGCCCCATTCCTGTACCTTAACGTTCCCCTCGTGCTGTTCTGCCTAGCCTCTACCTTCGTCTCGTCATAGGCCCTCCCCGCTCAAAAAGGTCCAACGTCAGATACCGTGCCGCGGAAACACTACCCGCCTGAGAAGTCCCACCGTTTCACGGACCTCCTCCCAGGCGCGCGCCTTAGCCGTCCCCTCAATGATTGCAGGGGCATCCATGAATGTCGTACCGTTCCACTCGATCTCCTTGTGCCCAGCCAGGAAGGATTCTGGAAGCGAAGCCGGTGGCTCATGATCATTCATGATAGCCCAGGCCGCCGTCCAGGCGCGAGCGACGTTCCTCAGGTCATATCCTCCTCCGCCGAGCGCCACCCATCGGTCGCAAAGATTTTTCAGACGCCGGACTGCCTGGATAAATGCCCCAAGGCTGATCCCAACGTGGGAGAGGGGATCGGTCCGGTGTGCGTCGATGCCAAGCTGAGTGATCAAGATATCGGGTCGAAAGGCATCGACAAGAGGCGGAATCACTTCATTGAAACACCAGAGGAAGATCTCGTCATCGGCGGAGGGCGGGAGGGGGACATTGACTGAGTACCCTTCCCCCTTCCCTTCACCGAGTTCGCCCACGAACCCGGTACCAGGAAACAGAGTGTTGCCGCTCTCGTGGATTGAAACCGTCAATACTTGATCAGTGTCGTAAAATGCCCACTGGACACCATCGCCGTGGTGCGCGTCAATGTCCACGTAGGCCACTCGATGCCCGCGCCGGCACAGGTCGGCGATGATCAGCGCGGCATCGTTAATGTAACAAAACCCGGAGGCCCTTCCCGGCCCGGCGTGGTGGAGCCCCCCGGAGATATTAAATGCCGTTCTCACGTCCCCCGATTCCACCAGGCGCATGGCGAGCAGCGAGGCGCCGGC
>JAGWRQ010000085.1 GCA_028869615.1 Candidatus Methylomirabilota bacterium
CGTTCGGCAGCTTCGCTACTGAGAACCGGGCTCGATTTCTGACACTGCTGGCATCGATTACGCCGCGACGACTCAAGCGGATCCAGATGTTTTCCGGTGGGGCAGAGGCGGTCGAGGCCGCCTTCCGATTGGCCAAATCGGTGACAAAGAAGTTCGAGTTTGTCGGGTTTTGGGGCGGATTCCACGGCAAGACAGGTGGGGTGCTTGGGCTATTGGGAGATGACTTTAAGAAGCAGTTGGGGCCCTTCATGCCGGGCCTCTACAGCGCCCCGTACGCCAACTGTTATCGCTGTCCCCTGAGACTCCGGTATCCTGACTGCGGCATCGCTTGCGCGGATCTCTTGCGTGAGGTGATCCGGTATCAGACCCAGGGCGAGATTGCCGCGATCATTGTGGAACCGATCCAGGGGACCGCGGGGAACGTGATTCCGCCCGCAGGGTTTTTGAGCGCGGTGCAGGCGATTGCCAAGGAGTGCGGCGCCCTGCTGATTGCTGACGAGATGCTCACAGGCTTTGGCCGTACCGGTTCTATGTGGGGGTGCGACCATGAGCCGATTGTGCCGGATGTGATGACGGTCGGCAAGGGAATGGGCGGAGGGTTCCCGGTCAGTGGGGTGATCTCGACACAAGAATTAATGGCGAACAAGCCCTTCAGCAATCCGAGCGGAAGCTCCTCAAGCTATGGAGGTAATCCGCTCGCTGCCACAGCCGGCCTGGCTACGCTCGAGGTGATCCTGAAGGATCAGCTTACGGCGAATGCCAGGCGTGTCGGCGCAATCATGCTGAAGCAACTGGAAGCCATGAAGGAGAAATATCCGTTTGTGGGCGACGTGCGGGGTAGAGGGCTCTTGCTGGGGATCGAGCTGGTCAAGGATAGACAGACCAAAGAGCCGCTGTCGAAGCCAATCTCGCAAAGGTTGTTTCAGGCCTGCCTCCGAAGGGGACTGCTCGCCATGTGCTATTCCTACAATATCCGGATCAACCCGCCGCTACCCATCACAGAGGCGCAGGCGCTGGACGGCCTGGCCATCCTTGATGAAGCCTTTGCCGAATTAGAAAAGACAGGGTATAAGGGATAGGGTTGGAGGTTAGATTGAAAGATGTTGAGGGGCGCCATCATCGGCTTGGGAAATGTGGCGGTCAATGGGCATCTGCCCGGATGGGAGGGATGCGAGCGGGCCCGGATTGTTGCCGCCGCTGATGCTCTCGAATCCAGGCTCGCGCAGGAGCGATGGCGACTTCCAGGAGCCCGCTTCTATACCGAGGTTGAGGCGCTGCTCCGCTCTGAAGACCTCGATTTCTTTGATATCTGTACGCCTCCGGGAACCCATGCATCCCTCAGCCGGCTGGCTCTCCACCGGGGACTTCATGTGTTGTGTGAGAAGCCCCTCGTGCTCTCTCCCGATGAGCTTCGACTGGTAAGGTGTGCTCAGGTAGAAAGCGGGCGCGTCCTGCATACCGTCCATAACTGGCTCTACGCGCCGATCATCTCGAAGGCGACCGACCTGATCCGGGAAGGGCGGATCGGGACAGTACAACGCATAAGCTGGCAGGTGCTCCGTCGCGAACCGTCAGTCGCGGTTGGGCCTATCTCAGGTTCTGATGGGGAGGCAATACCCGATAACTGGCGGCTCGATCCGGCTATGGCAGGTGGCGGCATTCTGCTTGACCACGGTTGGCATGCCCTGTACATCATCCTGCACTGGCTATGTCAAGAGCCGAGGACAATCGCTGCCGTGCTCGAAAAGCGGGCACATCCGGAATGGCCCGTTGAGGATACGGCGACTGTTCGGTTGAACTTTCCCGAGGCAGTGGCCGATATTTTTCTGACATGGGCCTCATCGTCACGGAGCAATTGCGCTGTCATCGAAGGACTCCTGGGGACTATCCGGATAGAGGACGGCACCCTGATTCTGAAACGCCAGGAGGACGAGCAGATCTGGGGGTTCGAGCAGCCGCTCTCGCAGGGCTCCCATCATCCGGAATGGTTCAGTCGCGTCAGAGACGATTTTCTACGAGAGATCTCCGGCGAGGCGCAGAGGGGAAAGAATCTGGCCGAGGCGTCGCTCTGCGCGCAGCTTCTGTGCCTTGCCAAGGAATCGCACGGCCAAGGAGGTGAGGCGTTAGCCGTTAGCGATCAGCTAAGAGCTGATGGCTAATCGCTGAACGCTTTTTTCAGATGACCAAGCACGCAGTCACAGTCGTGATCGTGATCTCAAAGGGGTCTGGCGGGGTTGGCCCGGACACTGCTGTGTTGGGCGTCCCGGTGCTTCGGCGGATTGTGATGGCCGCCTTCCGCGCAGACTGTCACGAGATCCTGGTGGTGGATACCGGCTGGCCTGATCTGACGAGGCTGCTGGCAGGCACACGAGCGATGTTGCTGCCTCCCGATCAACTTACCGATTGCCTGTGCTCCGGCCGTGTCTTAGTGCTCGCCTCGAACCTTCTCCCTCACCCCTCGCTGCTTAGGGAGCTGACGGAGGTACCGCTACAGGCTGAGACGGTATATGTATGCACAAGCGGGATCGCTGCCGTTGAGACGGCTGATTCCAAGGCCCTTCTGTCGATGATTGGACGCGCCAACGATGATCTGTCGCTGTTCTCAGAACTGGAGCGGACCTACCAAAGAACGGAGGTCCCGATAGACGATAAGCGCTGGGTCAGGGCTTCACACCGATCGGACCTCCATAACGCAGAGCAGTGGCTCCTGCGTGGCTTGATTAAAGACACGGAAGGCTTCATGTCGAAGCATGTCGAGCGGAAGATTTCACTGGCGGTCACCCGGCGCCTCGCACGCACGGATATCACCCCGAACCAAATGACGGCCGTGAGCGTTGGGATAGGTGTGCTGGGGGCTCTGTTCTTCCTCTCGTCCACGCCCGCGTATCAACTGACCGGCGCGCTCCTGTTTCTCCTGCACTCGATACTGGATGGCTGTGACGGGGAGATCGCCAGGCTCAAGTATCTGGAATCCCGCTGGGGCGGCATCCTGGACTTCTGGGGGGATAATGTCGTACACTCGGCGGTATTTGCGTGCATCGGTCTGGGATGGCAGATGGCTATCGAGGCTTTCTTTCCTCTGGTCTTAGCGATGTCTGCGGTGATCGGGACCCTCCTGTCGGCTGGTTTCGTCTACCGTCAGACCATGCGGAATAAGACCTCCGAGGGGCCGCTGTTCACCTCTATTACCACCTCCGACGCTCCATCCCGCCTCTCCACCCTTGCCGATTCCCTTGCCAAGCGGGATTTCATCTACCTGATTGTCATTCTATCAGCCTTCGGAAAGGCTCGATGGTTTCTGGTTCTGGCCGCCTTCGGCGCGCCGATCTTTTTCTTCATATTGCTGTGGAGTTCACACAGGGAAAGGGTAACGATATGAGCGAAAAAAGTTCTTTCTACCCGGAACTGATCAGGCCGATCAAACCGGCCGGCGGTACGCTGGGGGTGTTGATTCCTGGACTCGGGGCGGTTGCTACGACCCTGATCGCCGGCGTTCACCTGATTAATAAAGGACTTGCCCAGCCGCACGGCTCCCTCACGCAGATGCAGCGGATGCGCCTGGGCAAACGGACCAACCCCCGGTTTGCCCTGATTAAGGAGGTGGTCCCCCTTGCGAACCTGGACGATCTGGTCTTCGGCGGGTGGGATATCTTTCCTGAGAACGCTTATCAGACCGCGTGTCAGGCCGGGGTGCTGCCCAGGGAGCTGCTGGACCAGGTGAAAGATCGACTGGAATCTGTCAGGCCGTGGCCGGCGGTCTTTGAGCAGGCCTATGTGCGGAGGTTGTCGGGACCGCACCTCAAATCCGGCCCGAGCAAGAAGCACTTGGCGGACATGCTGATCGAGGACATTGAGGCATTTCGCCGGAAGGAGGGGGTCGAGCGGGCCGTGATGATCTGGTGTGGATCAACCGAGGTCTTCACGCAACCGGCTCCCGTACATGAGACGATCGAGGCCTTTGAGGCCGGTCTGAGGGCGAACGCCCCGGAAATCTCCCCGTGTATGATCTATGCCTATGCCGCCATTTCGGCCGGCGTACCCTTTGCGAATGGCTCACCCAATCTTGCTGTGGATATCCCGGCGTTGGTAGAGTACGCCAGCAAAAGGCGCGTTCCGATCGCCGGGAAGGACTTCAAGACCGGCCAGACCTTTCTGAAGACCGTCGTCGCGCCAGGATTGAAGGCTAAGATGCTGGGGGTGACCGGCTGGTTTTCCACCAACATCCTGGGTAACCGGGATGGCGAAGTGTTGGATGATCAGGGATCGTTCAGAACGAAAGAGGTCAGTAAGGGCTCGGTCCTGGGCGCGATCCTGCAGCCGGAGCTCTACCCGGAACTGTATGGCCAGGTCTTCCATAAGGTCCGAATTGAGTATTATCCGCCACGGGGCGATGCCAAGGAGGGGTGGGATAACATCGACATTTTCGGCTGGGTCGGTCAGCCGATGCAGATCAAGATCAATTTTCTCTGTCGGGATTCCATCCTGGCAGCGCCGGTGGCGCTCGACCTCACGCTGTTTCTGGACCTGGCGCAACGGGCCGGATTATCGGGCATTCAGGAGTGGCTTTCGTTCTACTTCAAGTCCCCGATGGCCCGAGCGGACCTGAAGCCGGAGCACGACCTGTTCATCCAGCATCTGAAGCTGACAAACACCTTGCGCATCCTGGTCGGGGAAGAGGTGCTTGACCACTCCGGGCTTGATTATTACGAATCCGGGGATGCCTATCGAGCCGGCATGGGCGGGGCTTAAGCCTGCCCTGAGCTTCATTGAAGAGGCGCGCGGCTACTTCTTTGCTGTTGTTCCTAACCCCTCCGCCTCCCGCTTGAGCTGCATCTTCTTGACGAGGGCTTCGTACGACTGGTCCCGGATGACCTTATCGAACTGGATTCGGTAATTCCCCACGATGCTCACCTCGTCGATGACCACATCGTAGGGAACCCAGGCGTTGCCTCGACGAAGGAGGGCGAAGTCAACAAAGGTCGGCTCATTCCGTTTCGAGAGGAACTTGGTCCTGACGATGGCGTCCCGGTCATCGGTCTTCTCCGAGAGAAAGGTAACCCGCTGGTCGCCGAGATGATCGACCACTAACGTAGTATAGGACTCGACGAACAGGTCCCCGAACAGCTCAACGAAATCCTTTCGCTCCTGGCCGGATCGCTTCGCCCAGTAGCCGGCCAGAGAACGGCGCGCCATCTCCTGCAAGTCGAACCAGTGTACGATCCGCTCTTTGACCATCGACTTCCGCGCCTCTTCCTTCGCCTTCTCTTGTAGGGTCGGATCCTTCACGATACCCGTAAGGTGATCCAGTTCGGTCTTGACCTGATCGGTTGTTTCGCTTGCGAAGGCGAACGTCGCAACGACCAGCCACATCAGGGTTATGACTCCGCTTACTACTCCTGTTCGTACAGTCAACCTCATCGCACCTGACATGTTACTTCTCCTTTGTGTTGAATACCGTTTCCTGTTCTATGTTCCGAGTACCCGGTTCAACATGCCCAGGGGGGTTATCAATCTGGATTACGGAATTCGGAACCGCTTTTGATGACCGCCTTGCAACAACGGTGAGGAGGGCTGGCAACACGATCACAGAGACGACCAGGACGGCCCCGACGCCCAGCGTTACCAGGAGACCGATGCTGGATGCGCCGCGGTGATGGGCAATCATCAAACTGCCGAAGCCGACCATGGTCGTCAGAGATGAGAGCGCCACACCCTTCCCGATGCTTCTTGGCAGCACGGCGGATTCCGCCTCCTCCCGAAAGCGGTGGATGATCATCAGACCGTTCTCCACCCCAGGCGCCACGATCAGCGGGATAATAATCAGGTTAGCCAGATTGAACTTCACCTGAAAGAGATGCATCAGACCAGCGGTCCAGACAGCTCCAACCAGCAGCGGGACCTTGGCCAGAAGGAAATAGCGCAGGTCGCGCAGGTTCAGCAAAAACAGCGCAGCCACCCCAATCAAGGCATAGATCGCCACCTGCTGATACCCTCGCTTCATCGCGGTGATGACTTCGTACCCCTTTACCGGGTCGCCGACAGCGTCAGGATCAACCTTTCTCAGGTCATTGACGAACGTCGTCTGTGAGGCGAGCTCCCACGGGTCGCCTCGCGGATACACTCGGAGCAGATACGAACCATCCCGCCCTACGAACTGCTTTTTCAGATCGCTCGGCAGATCATCGAGCCGGACCGGACCCGAAGTCATGGCCCTGGCGAGGAGCGCTACCTTGTCATGGAAATCCTGAAATAGTTTAGCCTGAAGGGTGGAAAGCCTCTGACGGATCTCTTCGTGGTCGCGCTGCTGGAGCAGTCGCTCGAACTGACCGATCAGGCTTCTTACCTGCGTCATCATTTTCAGGGGCGGCTCATCCTTTCCAGTCCATTTCTTGGCGTCGTCGGCCGTCAGCATCTTTGCCTTGATTCGCTGCAGCGTACTCAACAGGTCATCGAGATCGACCGGCGCCGGTGTGGGCAGTTGCGCGAGGTTCACCCCAACCAGCATGGGTCTCAGTTCATGAACCAGCCCGAGCTTCTGGTCCTGATCCTCCGGTATGACCGATGCGAGGCTCTCGACCTTACTCACTGAAGGAAGGGCTTCGCTCGCCTTGGTCTTCGCTCGCACCTCTTCGAGGCTCCTGGCCAGAATCACGCCGTAGGAGGTCGAGCGCTCGGAGTTCCTGATGATCTTCAGTTCCCAGGTCACCGACTCGGTTCCTTCCGCCTGAAGACGGAGGACGTTGCCGTCGAATTCCAGACGGCTCATTGCGTACAGGGCGGCCAGTGTGCCGACTGCTGATAGCGCAAGGACCATGCGAGGTCGGCGATACCAGAATTCCAGAAAATCCGGAGGTTTCGGTAAGTGCGGGATATGCCAGTGAGCTATATCTGCCTTCCCTTCAATGGACTGTCCTTCGACGGGGCCTGTAGCGAACCCTGTCGAATGACTCAGGACAGGTCGCTTGTCCCATAATATGAGGAGTGGTGGGAGGACCACGAAGGTCGAGATCAGCGTAAGCAGCAGGCCACACCCGGTAATCAAACCCAGCTCTTGCAACACGCCAATCCCCGTGAGGATGAGCGCAAAAAGACCCACAGAGGTTGTCACGGCCGAGTGGAGGATGCCGGGACCGGCGCCTTCGAAGGCCTGCTCCAATGCCTGCTGGATGGAATGGCCCGCGCCTCGTTCCTCTTCATACCGGGCCAGGAGGTGGATTCCGTAGTCCATCCCGATCCCGATCAGCATCGGCGCCAAGACCATCGACAGCATATTCAGGTGGCCCACCGTGACGGCGGCAAACCCGAAGGCCCAGCAGACACCCATCACGAGCGCGAGGGTCCCCATCAGGGGTCTTGCCACACCGCGAAAGACCAGCACTGTCAGCAGGGCCACGCCGCCGAGTGAGATGGCGGTCATCAGGCCGGAATCCCGCTGTGCGGCAGTGACCTCATCATGCTCGAGGGCTGGACCCCCGGTCACGCCGGCCTGGACTCCGGGATACTGTGACTGCAGCAACCGGATCTCGTTGCGGATCCCCTTAATCGGCCGCTCGAATTTGAGCAAGCTCTTGGGGTCCGCCTTCACGGTGGCCAGGACGAACAGGAACCGCTTGTCTTTGGACCATAGGTACCCTTCCCGATCACCTTCCTCGTCGGCCTCGACGAAGAACTGACTCCATGGTGACGTGTAGGTCCGTGGAGCAGAAGCCCAGGCGTTCAACTGCGTGAGCAGCTTCAACAGCGGGGTCAGTTCAACGGGATGCTTGGCCTCACCCTCTTGCTCGTCCAGAAAGCCGGTGAACAGGTGACCGACCAACGCCTTACTGATCTCCCGATGGATCAGTTGGAACAAGCGGTTTAAGCCCGGCTCGGCAGACAGCTCGTCCAGCAGCGAGCGATGCTCCTGGAGCTTACTCTTCAGGTCGGCCAGCTCCTCGGGGGAGAGGTACATGAGGAATCGGTCCTCCAATGACTTAAGGTCGAAGCGATAAATGACCTCCTCGATATCCGGAGCCAGCGCCTTCAGCCGACCGGCTAGTGCGGCGGCAAAGCGCTTGGCTTCTTCCCGATTCTTGGTCTCGATGACGATGACCGCCCTGTCCGGGTCGCCAAACGCCCGGTTATATTGTTCTTGAACCTGGCCCACCCTCCCGCTGATGGGGGACATCGCCTCATGGGTAGAGGTGAAACTCAACCGCTGCATCGCTGCCTGGACCGACAGGATGGTCACGATCACCG
>JAGWRQ010000086.1 GCA_028869615.1 Candidatus Methylomirabilota bacterium
GGCAAGCGACTGACGCACGGTCTGCAGCAGTCGATCGAGGCCATACCCTGTGAGGGCGGACACAGCCACCCGCGGCACCATAGTCCTGCCGCCAACGAAAGATTGCCTCATCCCGCTTGCCAGGAGATCAACCTTATTGAACACCTCAACAATCGGCTTGGCCGAGAGGCCGAGCTCGCTGAGGATCGTGTCTACGGCCTCCTTCTGCTCCATCACCTGGGGATGGCTGGCGTCGATTGTGTGCAGCAGGAGATCGGCCTCATCCAACTCTTCAAGAGTCGCCTTGAACGCCGTCACCAGTTGCTCAGGAAGACGACGGATGAACCCCACGGTATCGGAGAGCAGAAAGCTGAATCCATCTGCCGTGGTCACACGACGCAAGATGGGATCAAGGGTCACAAACAGCGCGTCGTCGGTCCGGACGCCCGAATGCGTCAGGGCATTGAAGAGCGTCGACTTGCCGGCATTCGTATAGCCGACCAAGGCTACGATCGGGATGGCATGGCGTTTTCGAGGCCGCCTCAAGAGCGCCCGATGACGCCGGACCTTGGCCAAGTCCTCTCGGATCTTTGCCATGCGTCGGCGGATCGTCCGCCGGTCTGTTTCCAACTGAGTCTCGCCGGGGCCGCGTGTCCCGATACCGCCACCCAAACGCGACAGTTGAGTCCCCCTCCCGACCAGGCGGGGCAGGCGATAGTCAAGCTGGGCCAGCTCCACTTGCAGTTTGCCCTCCCGGCTCCTGGCCCGCTGGGCGAAGATATCAAGAATGAGCAAAGGACGATCGACCGTTTTCCACCCGGTCAGTTCCTCCAGGCTTCGCTGCTGCGAGCCGGACAGCTCTTCATTCATCACCAGCAGATCGACCTTCCCACCCCACTGCGCCTTGATCTCCTGCGCCTTGCCCTTCCCAATCAGATAGCGCGGGTCCGGCGCGTCGCGTTCCTGCAAGATCGTTCCGGCCACGCTGGCCCCAGCCGATTCCGTGAGACGTGCGAGCTCCTCCAACGAGTCCTCTGCCTCCCAGCGCGGGCCGCGCTTACAATGAATCCCTACCAGCAGCGCCCGTTCGCTTGGCTTACTGACCTGGACGCTCGCAGTCGCTCCCTTCATTCCCGTTCCCAAAATCCTCCCGACAGGCGCGCGCCCTCGCAAACCGCTGGTGGAGCCCTTCCCCGTCTTCGATGTTGATCATCGCCGCCAGATCGCTGAGGGCAGCCTGAAACCGTTCGATCATCTTCAGGATCGGCTCACGGTTGGCGAGACAAATATCCCGCCACATGATGGGATGGCTCATGGCTACTCGAGTAAAATCCCTCAGCCCACCTCCCGCCAATGCCTGCAGATCCTCGCCGCCCTCCAGATCAAGTATAGCACCCATCAGCGCATACGCAACGATATGCGGCAGGTGGCTAATCGCCGCGAAGATTTCATCATGGCACTCCGGGCGCATCTGCAGCACCTCCGCCCCCATTCCGTTCCACAGAGCACGTACCCGCGTAACAGCAGCAGGATCGGTCGACCGACTCGGGGTCAGCACACACTTTGCGTCGACAAACAGTCCGGCCGACGCCCCATGCGGCCCCGACGTCTCGCGCCCGGCGATCGGGTGGCCCGGAACTCCATTACCCTCCGGCAGCAGCCGGTCCATCGCCGCCGCGACCACTCCTTTGACGCTCCCCACGTCAGTCACCACCGCACCCGGCGCCAGATGCGAAACGATCCGCTCCAGTGCAGGCGCAATCGCGCCGACCGGCACAGCGAGCAGGACCATATCGGCCCCCTCGACAGCAGCGGCAGCATCCGCAAAGGCCAGATCGACTGCACCCAGCGCGATAGCATGCGCGCGATGGTCCGGCGCGACATCGGCCCCTCGGAGCTCTTTGGCCAGACCACGAGCGCGACAGGCGAGCCCCACGCTTGAACCGATCAGACCCAGGCCAACAATGGTGAGTCGCTTTGCGATGGGAAGAGACGGCAAACCTTCAGTATCAGACGGCTTCAGCCTTGACTCAGTGGTCACAGGGACCTTCCCACGGCCTGAGCCACTCGATTCAGTTCGTTCATCAAGTTCTCGAATGTGCTGGGTAGAAGGGCTTGCGGACCATCAGACAGAGCGTCCTCAGGGTGAGGGTGAATTTCCACCATGATGCCGTCGGCGCCGGCCGCCACTGCGGCCAAGGCCATCGGCGGGACCAGATGCCACTTGCCTGTCCCATGACTCGGATCGACCACCACCGGCAGGTGCGAGAGCCGCTTAATCAGGGGAACGGCCGAGAGATCCAAGGTGTTACGGGTGGCATCCTCAAAGGTCCTGATCCCGCGCTCGCACAGGATGACGTCGTAGTTACCCTCCGACAGGATGTACTCGGCGGCGAGCAACAGCTCCTTGACGGTGCTGCTTGATCCCCGCTTCAGGAGCACCGGCTTTCGACGGGACCCGACCTCCGTCAGGAGCTTGAAGTTCTGCATGTTCCTCGCGCCGATCTGTATTAGGTCGGCGTATTGATAGACCGCATCGGCGTCACGGCTGTCCATGAGCTCGGTCGCAATCGGCAATCCGGTGGCCCGCTTGGCCTCGGCCAGATAGGCTAGCCCCTCCTCGCCCAGGCCTTGAAAGGTGTAGGGGGAGGTCCGAGGCTTGTACGCGCCGCCTCGGAGGATATGTCCTCCGCCGGCCTTCACATACTGAGCGATCTCCAACAGACCTTCCCGACTCTCCACCGCGCACGGACCGGCCATCACCACCACTTGTCGGCCGCCCACCAGCACACCATCCACATTGACGATGGAGCCCTCCGGTTTGAATTCACGGCTGGCCAGTTTATACGGCTTCAGAATCGGCAGGACCTCCTCCACAAAGGGGAAGGCCTCCAGCGGCCCCTCCTGGAGGACCCGCTCGTCGCCGATAGCCCCGATGATGGTCCGCTCGGTCCCTTTCGAGATGTGGGCGGCCAAGCCGAAGCTTTCGATCTTCTTCACGACCAGGGCAATCTCGGCCTCGGTCGCATGCGGTTTCAAAATGACGATCATCTGATCAGCCTGAATCCTGTCAGTTCCAAGGTATTGTTCCAGATTCTACAGTTATGCTGCATGCAATGGCGTAATCCGCTCGATCTTCTTCTTGATCGATTTTGTCGCGTCCCAAAGATCAACGGCTCGCTGAGCGTTGAGCCAAAACTCTGGGCTGGTGCCGAACAACCGGGAAAGACACAGGGCCATAGAAGGGCTCACAGCGCGACGCTCGCGGAGCAGTTCATTGACGGTCTGGCGCGACACCCCCAGGGCCTTCGCAAAACCAGCCACGGTCAACCCGTAATCCGGAAGAAAATCCTCGCGAAGCATTTCCCCGGGATGGGTTGGGCGAACCTTCCTTTCCCTTGTATTCAGGATGCTCATGACGCCTCTAGCATCATGTCCTTACTCATAAAGGTATTCTACGCCGGTCGTGATTGCTTGTCGATTCGTCTAACGCCCCGGTGTTGAGCCGTCGGCACCCGCGCCACCGGGATACGATACCGCCTTCGGCGTCTACCCTCCCACTCAACCGTGGACGAATCGGCCGCAACAGCAGCCACTCAGCCCCAGCCGTTGCGGTAAGCGCCGCCCCTCTTTACGCGACTTGATAGATGGCCGGCCGAAACGACGGGGGTGGGATAGGCTTTCGGGCCGCTTTCGCCGTCCTGAGCCATGCGTCCTTGGCCCTGAGAACCTGGGTTAGCGCCTCTTCCGGCGTCGCCCCGAAGGCGGAACAATGGCGAAGGTCAGGGATATCGGCGATGTAGCCCTCGTCCTCCTCGCTGTAAAAGATGTTGATGTGATAGTCCCTCATTCGTCCTCCTCCAAGCGGAGATTATACCGCTCGATCAACTGGAGCAACTGTCTGACTTGGTAGGGTTTCGCTTCGCCCTGCACCTCTTGAAGGTTGAGGAGTTCGAACATACCTGGATGCGTAAGAATGTGGTGACTACCTTCAGTTCTCGCGACCCGGAAGCCGAGCGCTTCCGCTAATCCGAGGAGATCGCGCAATCGCACGTTGTGTGGGGTCACAACGATTCGCTTGAGCAGTTTTCGCGGTCTCATCCGTAGAGAAATCCGGAGTGCCTATTCAGCATTGGGAGCGCCCGGCCTCTGCCCTATCCGCTCGGCCCTCTTGCTGACCGCTGATGGCTAGATGCTTGCTTGATGTAGCACACTCCTCAGCGCCTCCACGAACCGTTCGTTCTCCGGTGGTGTCCCGATGGTCACACGGATGTGGGTCTTCAGGTACGCTCCCCCAAGCGGGCGCACGATGACGCCCATGCGGAGCAATGCATCGGCTACCGCTGGTCCGTCCTGCTTCAAATCGACCAGTAGGAAATTGGCCACTGACGGCGGGCACTCCAGCCCCAGACGATGAAGCTCACCGGACAGGTAGGCCTTGCCCAGCTCATTCACTTTTCGGCTGCTTGACAGGTGGACGTGGTCATCGAGGGCAGCCAGCGCAGCTCGTTGCGCCAGGGCATTGACGTTAAACGGCGCGCGAACCCGCTCGAGAAGCGCCACCATCGACGGCGGCGCCATCCCATACCCGATCCGGAGCCCCGCCAGTCCATAGATCTTGGAGAAGGTCCGCAGCACAATTACCGGGCGTCCCTGCCGGACAAACTTGAGTGAATCCGGAACCATCTCCGGCGGAACATACTCGATATACGCCTCATCGATGACGACAATGACGTCTTCCGGAAGGGCGTCCATGAACGCGGTCAACTCCGTTGGCCTCACCGCCGTGCCGGTGGGATTGTTCGGATTGCCGACAAAGACCATCTTGGTCCTGGAGGTTACGGCCTTCGCCATCGCCTCCAGATCGTGGGTCCACGCCTTCAGCGGCACACGGATTGTCGTACACCCCTGCAGATGGGCCAGCATCCCGTAGATGGCGAATGCCGGATCGGCAATAACGACTTCGTCACCCGCCAGTAGGAAGCACCGGGCCATCATTTCCAGAACCTCGTTACAGCCGTTCCCCAGCACCAGATGGTTCGGTGTCAGCCCAAGATGCCGCGCCAACTCCTGCTTCAGGTAGTAGCCGCTGCCATCGGGATACCGGTGGCTCTCCGGCAACGCTTCTCGTAAGGCGCGGAGCGCCAGCGGCGATGGGCCTAAGGGGTTTTCGTTTGATGCCAGCTTGACGGCCCCTGTAATCCCAAACTCCCGCTCCACTTCACCAATAGGCTTCCCAGGGATATACGGCACAAACCCCTGCAGATATGGAGAGGCGAGCTCTTCCAACAACTTGGCCATGACTCTTGCGGTTCTCCTAGCTCTCGATCGAGCTTTCTCTGGGGTACGAGCCGAGGACCTTCAGAAAGAGGCACTCCTCCTGTAAGAGCGCGAGCGCCGCCTTCACAGGCTCATCCGCAAGATGTCCCTCAATGTCCAGATAGAAGATATACTCCCACGCTTTCGTCTTGGATGGACGGGACTCGACCTTGGTCAGGTTAATCTGATACTTCGCGAACGGCTCCAAGATACGATACAGCGCCCCGACCCGATCTTTGATCGAGAACATCAAAGAGGTCTTATCGTGATCGGTGGGTGGGGGCAGGGTCCGACCGATTATCAAGAATCTTGTAACATTACAAGGAGTATCCTCTATTTTCCTAGAAATCACTTTAAGATCGTACAGGCTTGCAGCCAGTTCGCTGGCGATGGCAGCCGCTGCCCTATCCTTTGCTACGAGCTTCGCGGCCGCAGCCGTACTCGACGCCTCAAACAGCGGTACTCGCGGCAGATTCGCCTCCAGCCACTTTCGGGACTGCGCGAATGCGTGCGGGTGTGAATAGACCTTTTTTACCTTTCTCAGATCGCCTGATTTGGACAGGAGGCTATGGGACACTCCTAAAAGAATCTCCCCGCAGATCTTCAGGTCGGAGTCAACAAACATATCCAACGTATGGCTGACCACACCTTCGCTGGAGTTCTCAATCGGCACGATCCCGTACTCGACGTTTCCCTTTTCCACCTCGGCAAACACACCGCCGATCGTGCGGACCGGTACGAAGTGGGCTGAACCCCCAAACCGCCGAGCGCAGGCCAAGTGGGTAAACGTCCCTTCCGGACCAAGATAGGCCAGCTTCAGGGGACCCTGTACGGAGCGGCAAGCGGAGATGATTTCGCGAAAAACAGGTCTGATTGCGTGGGCGGGAAAGCGACCCTTGTTTTGCCGCATCAGACGAGTGACAATCTCTTCCTCGCGCTGCGGAACGTGGACGTTCAGATTCGCCTTGGCCTTTTCCTGCCCGATCCTGAACACCAACTCGGCCCGCTCGCCCAGCAGCGATACGATCTTTGAATCGATCTGATCGACCTTACGCCGCAACGTTGTAATCTTCATCCGGCTCTCCAGTCCTCTCAGGGGCGCGCACGACCCCTTGCTATTGGGTCTCTACGCATTGCTCCGCCGCCTACCGCGCGACGGATGCCGGCTAACTCCACAGGGGTGAGCCGGCGCCAACGCCCTTTTGGCAACCTCCCCAACACGATCGGGCCGATGCGAACCCTCTGGAGCCTCAGCACCGGGTGCCCGATGGCGTCGCACAGCCGTCGGATCTCGTGATACCGTCCCTGGTGTACGACAAGTTTCAGCCACGCAGAACCGATCCCAGGCCTCACAATCTCGGCGTGGGTCGCCCACAGCCTCTCCCCATTCGACACGACCCCCGCCTTCAACCTGACCAGATCGGCGGGCGTCGGGCAACCCTGCACCTTGGCGAGATACTCCTTCTCGATCTCGAAGCTGGGGTGCATGAGCCCGTAGGCCAGCGCCCCATCATTGGTCAGGAGCACCAGTCCTTCCGTCTGATAGTCAAGGCGTCCGACAGGAAAGAGCCTGGGCAGTCCCCGCGGCGGCAACAGATCACCGATCACGGGTCGCCCCCGCGGATCGGACAACGAAGTCAGCACACCCGCCGGTTTGTGTAGTAGAAGGTAGGCGAGGCCAACCGATGGGATGACCGGCTTACCATCGCACGTGACCTGATCGAGACCCGATGAGACCTTGGTCCCAAGCTGGGCGGCGACCCGACCATTGACGCAGACCCTCCCCTCCAGGATTAGCTTCTCGCAGCTCCTGCGCGAGCCGAGCCCGGCTCGTGCGAGATAGCGCTGCAGCCGTTCCTCTCCACCACCTGTCTGCCGTGCCGGTACGGGCCGGCCGGTCGACTCATTCCGCCTTTTCGCTTTGAGCAACTGGCTCGTCTGAAGCCTCCTTCCCGGCCGCGTTCGGGGCCAGCGCCTCAATCTCCTTCAAGGTCGGCAACTCCGAAAGGTCCTTGAATCCAAAATACTCCAGGAAGGAGCGGCTGGTCCCATACAAGATCGGCCTGCCCACCTCGGGCTTTCGTCCGAGAATCCGGACGAGATCACGCTCCACCAGCGTCTTCAAGACGCCGTCCACCATGACCCCTCGGATCGCCTCGATCTCCGGCTTGGTGATCGGCTGTTTATAGGCAATGAGCGCCAGCGTCTCGAGTGCGGCCCTGGACAGCCTGGTCGGCTTGGACCCACGAAGCCGCTGGACCCAAGGCGCCGCCTCGGGTTTTGTCATCAGACGATAGCCCCCGGCAACCTCGCTGAGGAGCATCCCGCGCTCCGGTTGTCCATATTTTTCTTGTAAGTCGACAAGTAGGCGGCGCACCTCCGCCCTGGAGCACCCATCGAGCAGTTCCTCGATCCGCTCCAGCGAGAGCGGCGACTCGGAGACAAACAGCAAGGCCTCGAGGATTCCGAGTGGGCCGAGGTCAGCCGGGGTGTCCATCGGCCCCCACCCCCGTTTCTACGGTTCGATAGATCGTGATCTCGCTCCCTGGCTCGGCTTGCCGGGCTCGGACCAGGCCCCGACGCAACAGCTCGAGCAGCCCGAGGAAGGTGGCGATCAGTTGGACGCGCGTCGTCACCCCCTCGAAGAGCGCCATAAACGATACCGGACTCTGAAGGGCCAGCCGATCCAACAGCGCCACCATTCGCTCTCCCACGTTGATCGTCTCCGGGGTGATTTCAACTGCCCTCGCCTCCGGCGCTCGCTGCATGACCGCCGCGAATGCGCGAAACAGCGCGGAGAGGCTGACTTCCAGTGGGCCATCGGCAATCGGAATCGCAGGATCGGCAGGTCTCGCATACAGGAGCGACTGACCCGCCTCCAGCTCCTCGAACGTCATGGCCGCCTCCTTGAATCGTTTGTATTC
>JAGWRQ010000087.1 GCA_028869615.1 Candidatus Methylomirabilota bacterium
GCGCGCAAACCGCCGTCCAAGGTAGCCCATCTCGACCGGTGTCCCAGTGACGCCGTGAATCAGATACACCAAGGCATGTGAGCCGGTGTGGAAGGCGAGGTCGGTCGGTTGGCGGTCGATCATCGCATCAAGAGGACCAGACTGCGTGGCCAGTTGTCGGCTCATGGCTGCCCTGCGCAGTGGGTGAACAGCCAGTCCAACAGTTCGATGGCCAGATCGATCTCGTCTTTGGTGATATCCAGGCAAGGTGCAAGGGCGAAGACGTTCTTGTAGTATCCCGCGACGTTTAACACTAGTCCCATTGGGCCACGGGATGTTGGAATCCCCCCGGCTAGACCTCGCTCGAAGATCTGGTCTGTGAGGGCCTTGTTGGGGGTGAGCCGGTCCGGCTGCGTTACTTCAATACGCAAAGCCAAGCCCAAACCGGCGACGTCCCCGATAACGGCATGTCGTTTCTTGAGGTCTTCGAGCTGCTCCAGAAAATAGGCTCCAGATTCGGCCACCTTCCGTTCATAATCCTGCTCCTCGATCCACCGCAGTGTCGCCAAGGCTGCGGCCGTGCCCAACGGATTGGACGAAAAAGTAGAATGCGTCGAGCCCGGCGGGAAGACTTGGGGAGAGATGAGGGGCTCCTCGGCCCATAGCCCAGAGAGGGGATTCAGGCCATTGGTCAATGTCTTTCCAAAGACGACGATGTTCGGCTTGACGCCGAAGTGCTCGATGGCCCAGAACTTCCCGGTTCTGAAAAACCCCATCTGGACCTCGTCGTCCACCAGGAGAATCTTCCGCTCATCCAGGATGGTTTTGAGTCGCCGGAAATACTCAGGTGGGGGCACGACATACCCTCCGGTGCCCAGTACGGGCTCCACATAGAACGCGACAAACTCAGACTCTTCAGCCTTGACATCCCAGAATGAGTTGTACTCCGTCTCAAACAGCCGCTCGAACTGTTTGACGCAGTAATAGTCGCAACTCTCCAGTTTCATGTCGTATGGGCACCGGTAGCAGTACGGGAAGGGAACGAAATGCGCTCGGTTCGAAAAATGGCCGAAGCGTCGGCGGTATCGGTAGCTGGAGGTGATCTCGGAGGCTGCGAGGGTCCGGCCATGGTACCCGCCCATAAAGGCCATGAAGAGGGATTTGCCGGTAGCATTGCGGATAAGTTTTATCGAGTCTTCAATGGCCTGGGCGCCCCCTACATTGAAATGCACGCGCCCTTTCGTTCCGAATGCCCGGTGGCATTCGGTCGCCAATCTCTCAGCTGCCAGGACCTTTTCTTCGTGGAGATACTGAGACGCCAATTGGGGCAATTGCTCGAGTTGCGCCTTCACCGCCTCCACGATGCGCTGGTTGCGATAGCCGAAGTTAACCGTCGAGTACCACATCTGGAGATCGAGGTATGGTTTGTCCTCGCGGTCATAGAGAAAGCTTCCTTCACAGCCTTGAAAGAACTTCGGCCTGGGCGAGTAGTGCGCCGTATCGCCATGCGAGCAGTATTGCGCTTCCTTTTCGCGCAGCGCCGCTTCAGTGAGTCGGGTTTCATGTATGCGATTCATTCGATCTGTTCTCCCTATCGAAAGAGACGTTCAGTGACGTCGGTCAGTGTCTCGAACGGTTCACAGGCGACCCCCTGCAGATCGCACCACTCTCGCAGTTTCCCCTTGGCGAAGACCTGTTGTGCCACGGTCGATATGCACCGATCGGATCGTCCGTCCCCGATATACACCGTCTCCTTCAGCGAAAACCCACCAGACGCGGCGACAGCGCATTTACACGTGCCGGCCCCAATCCAACAGTCAGGCGATGCAGACGGGAAGCTGAGCGAGGGGAGCCCGTTCCCATTCCAGACCAGGCGGTTGGAGATCACAGGGATATGCGAGAGACCGCGCCGACGCAATACCGCCTCGATGATCAGATCGAGGCCGTCACTGACAATCATCAGCGGGATACCGCGCTCTGCGCACTGTTGGTTGAGTGTGACGATCCCCTCGTCGATGGGCAGATCAGCCGAAAACTGTATCAGTGTCGCCCGATCTGCCCGAATCAGTTCTACTTGTCGAGCCATGCACTCCCGGCTGGTGATCTCACCTCGCTCCCATCGGCACTGCCATTCGCGGAATGCCGGCAAGGCAAAGGCTTCGAGGATGGCGTCCGTGACATCCGTCTTGGTGATGGTCCCGTCGAAATCGCAGAGGACTTGAAAAGCCGACAGATCGCTCGGTATGCGCAGAGATCGGGAACTCGCTGCCGGCTTCTCTAGCTCGGGAGGGCTGATTGCTGAAAGACAGGCCTGATTCATAATCGAACTGCAGTATAACATAACCGACAAGCAATACACCAGTAGAAAAATTCTACGCCCCAACCTGCCGCTGCGCCGCCTGAACGGGTGGGTTTATGGCGTCGGGATGAACTGCGGCTTATGACAACTTAGCGAATCTCGGCCCCCCGATTGGAGGCCTTTGCCAGAAAGACGTCAGCGTCAATCCTTGCAGGCACGACCTCTCTCATCTTTTCCATGATCGATTTGGCCGTCGCTTGATCCTTCGCCAGCCCATAGACCGCCGGTCCCCAGGAACTCTGCCCGATCCCTAATGCTCCTGCCCGCGACATCGCCGTGACCAGTGCCGCCCCTTGCGTGGTGGCAAAGGTTCCGCCCTGGACAGGTTTAAACCAGCGTCCGACGATTCGCTGAATCGTGGTGAGCGACTCACCGAAGACGATGGGATCGCGCTCGAGTACCGACGGGAGCATCTGCATCAACAGGATACGGCTGAGCCGTCCCGCGGCCGCGGCAGGATGCCCGGCGAGCCGATGAAACGCCCGGACCTCTTTAGCTCCAGTAAGCCCGTGGGCGACGCGCGGGATCGCCACAACAAAGGTCCACTCCTTCGGAAAGGGGTAACGAACAATCGTTGGAGGGACGAGATTTCGGCTTTTGGTAGAGTCGGCGGTGCTCATTCTCCGTCCGGCGTCCACGATGAAACCGCCCCGTTCGAAGGCGGCGATCCCGATCCCTGATCGACCCCCTCGTCCCATCACGGCTGCCAGTTCCCGAACATCGGCATCGATGGAGAACAGGCGAGCCAGCGCGGACGCGACGCTCAGGGCCAGTTGCGTCCCAGAGCCCAGGCCGGCATGGGCCGGGATCGTGGTCTTGACGGCGATGTGTGCCCCGTGGCGGACGCTATAGCGGCGGAGGAACCGGCGCGCCAATGCAAGGACTCGACCTCGTTCTTTCCCGACGACAGAAAGGCGATCCGCCGGTGTTGCCTCGAGCACGACTGCGGGTTCGTCGATCGCGAGTCCGATGCTCCCGAACTGTCGACCCGATGAGCCGTCGGGATCGATAAATCCGAAGTGAAGTCTGGCATGGGCCTTGACCGTCGCCCTCATCGAGGCTGCCGCTCTACGTAGTCCTGAAGGTATTGCATTGCCAAGGCTTCCTGCTCGCCCCCGGTTTTCTGCACAATCTCGGACAGTCGGCGATACTCCTGAAGGATTGTCTCCACTTCCATGAACCGAACCCGTGTGGCGAGGATGGCTGCCTCGATGATGGCGTTCTTCGCCCGGTTGAACCCGATAAATTCCCGCAAGACCCCCTTCTTGACGATCTTGCAGCGGAAGGTCGCGCGCGGCGCGGCGGTATCGGCGTGCATGACCGAACACTCGTAATACGAGCAGGCGTCGGTCAGGACAATACCCGTGACCAACTCGGCCGAAAAGGTCGGAAATCGGGGGTTGGAGATGGCGCTTTCGGCGAACAGGCGGCAGTTGTCGGTCAGATTGACGACAGCGGCCCCGGTGGCGGCAAGATTCCGATAGGTGGCCGAATCCGTATAGGGGCGGATCAGGACCTCTCCTTCCCCGATAGTAACCCCCATCGGCGCAAAATTCGCCTTGCCCTTCTCATTCAACGTTGTAACGATGCTCTCGATTATCATGGGCTGCTCGATCAACCCCCAGGGAGGCCATGTTCAAGGTACCCCCATTTGAGGTCCTCTTCCTGGATATATTTTTTCCCGAGCAACATCGCAAGTCGCGCCTTCGTCAACTCCCGACCCAGGTAAAAGGCGTGACCTATCGGTTCCGGGCCAAGGTGCGACTTGAGCTGGTCGAAGATCCGGTGGATGTCGGTCTCCTTGATGAAGAGGTCGCGGTTGAACACGTAGATGGCCGCGCGGTCGGCAAAGATTCGGAAGTTCGGGTCCGTCACCATCCGCTGCATCTGACGTAGCTCCGCCTCGGATGGACAATCGACTCGCCGATCCTTGATGGTGAGCAGACCGTCGTCGATCTCTTTTGGCAGCACCCCGTGCTGCTGGGCGTAATACATCAGCCGGCGCGCCAGGTCCAGCTCGCGGACGGAGCCCCTGGCCCACGAGGCCACCTCGGTAGTGAGCGCGTATCGGATCTGTAGCTCCGACATCACCCCTGTGAGCAGCGCGTTGATCCCGGTGCTGTCGGCATCGGTCAGCTCGGTGACATTTCCCACCCCCATGAGGATCTCGGCTTGCGGAAAGCGACGTCTCGCCTCGGCGTAGCGGGCGAGCGATTCGGCGAACCCGAAGGTGATCGGCGCGAGAATCGGATCGATGATGTATCGCGCGCCGCGCAGCCGCTCCACAGCCTCGATATTCGCCGCAAGGGAATCCAGCCCCTTGCCGAAATCAGGGATGATCACGGGGGTACACTGCAAATCCGGGGTCAGATGCAGGTTCTGAGCGTTCAGGCTCAGGAGCAATTCGGCGCCGGCCTTGTCGGCGGCGAGGATTTCCTGCGGATCGAAGGTGTCGATACTGACGCGGAACCCCTCAGACCGAAGCGCCGAGACGATCTCGCCGACGTTGCCGGCCGGTTGTCCGGGAGTGCAGCCAACATCGATGATATCCGCACCGCAGGCCGCGTAGTAGCGGGCTTTTCGGAGGACTTCACCGACCGGAAGGGTGGGGGCGTCGTTGATCTCGGCCAGGATGGTCAGGTCGTGCTCGCCATACCCTTCCCGTTTCTTCTCCACGCCAAAGTAGTAGGGGATATCACGCAGGTCCTTGGGCCCCTTTTCGACCTTCACGCCCAGCGACTGCTCCAACTCGTGAGGTTCCACGCGGCAGAGTCCGGGGATCATCAGCAGATCAGCGCTGGGCGAGCGGAGCGAATGGAGGATGAAAGGCGTGGTCATCAAGGAGGCCACGCTGATTTTGAGGACGGCCACCTCGTGTTCGAAATCGGCTTCCATGCCTGCCAGCGTCTCTTTCAGGGCGCGCTCTGCCAGCTTGCCGGTGATGAAGAGGATCTTCATGTACTCCCTGCACCGACTCGTCACACCCAGAGGCCGCCGTGGACGTGGAGGACCGCCCCTGTCACGTATCGCGCCTTCTCGGACGCCAGGAAACTGACTGCCTCAGCGACATCGTTCGGAACGCCCAATCGACCGAGGGGGATCATCCGGGCCCAGGCCGCTTTGTCCTCAGCACGATACTGCCCGTAGGTCTCGGTCTCGATGAAACCGGGATTCACGGCGTTGACCCTGATGCCCCAGGGCGCTTCGGACCGCGCCAACGACCTAGTCAGCATAATCACGCCGGACTTGGCGATGTAGTAGGCCGGGGCCTCAAAGACCCCGACTGGGGAATGCTCGACATTAAGCGCCCCGATGTTGATGATGCTGCCGGCTCGCTGCTCTCGCATGACCCGCAGGGCCGCCCTGCTGCAGTAAAAGGCGCTGCTCAGGTTGCTGTTCAGGGTTCGTCGCCACTCATCGTCAGTAGTGTCATACAACGCCCGCACGAGAAACGGACCAACGTTGTTGACCAGGATATCAAGCGAGCCGAGTTGGCTGACCGCTGTCTCGATGAGATGGGACGCGCTGGCCGATGTGGAGACATCCGCTTTCACAGCCACCGCCTTCACGGGGAGGCTCTCGAAGTCCCGGAGGGCCGATTGAGCTGCTCCGTCGTCCCCGTGATAGTTCAGGACGACGTCACACCCATCCTGGGCGAGGCGATAGGCGATCGCCTTGCCGATCCCTTTGGTGCCGCCGGTAATCACTGCAACCCGTCGTGATTCCACTCGCTCAATGCCTCGATCATCAAAAGCCTTCCGGCTTCAGCCTTCAGTCTTTCTTCTGCTCATCTTATGCTCGCCCTGCAGAAACTTCAAGACGAATCCGTCCGCGTGGGTTCGATCAGCACCATGGCCAGCTCGGCTGGAATTACTTGACTAATTTTGGGTGGGATGTAGAATAAGTTACCCGACAGATTGGGCGGTTAGCTCAGTCGGGAGAGCGCCGCCTTCACACGGCGGAGGTCACTGGTTCGATCCCAGTACCGCCCACCATGATCCCCTTGCCAAGCGGCAGGGGGGTTTTTATTTGCGCTGACCATTTCGGCTTGACATCATCGGACCGCTTCAGTAGGCTCCATTCCATCCAAGGTTCTGATTGTCCTTACGGATCAGACGCGACGGGGGAGGCATGGAAGCCGTGCAGTCAGACAGGATGACAGCGCGAGTGCGACGGATCGGCGAGCGTGTGCTGGCCGGAGGGACGGTGACGTTCGAGGAGGCCGCCGAGCTATTCGAGCGGTCCGATTACGACGTCCATGAACTGTTCCATGTGGCGAATCGCCTCCGGCTGAATCGATTTGGGAATCGGATCCATCTGTGCGGCATCGTCAACGCCAAGAGCGGCGGCTGCCCGGAGGACTGTAGCTTCTGCAGCCAGTCCTCCCGCCAGGCCACCGATATTGCGAAATACAGCGTGATCGCTCCCGATGAGATGGTTCAGGCCGCCGGGAAGGCGCGAGCGTACGGCGCGTTTGCGCTTGGGGTTGTGACCGCCGGCCGCGGCCACGCCGCCGCGTCCGCAGATTTTCGCCGGCTCGTTGAGGGGATTCGAGCCATCACGCAGGACGGCTCGATAGAGGGGCACGCCTCACTCGGGATCATGGGCGGTGAGGAGCTTCGACAGCTCAAGGCGGCCGGCCTCACGACGTTCAATCACAACCTGGAGACCGGCCGCTCTTACTTTCCAAAGGTCTGCACCACCCATACCTATGATGAGCGGGTTGCTACCATCAAGGCGGCTAGAGCTGCCGGGATCAGGGTGTGCAGCGGCGGAGTCTTCGGGATGGGCGAGGAGCCCAAACATCGCGCCGAGCTGGCCTTCGCCCTGAAAGAGCTGGACGTGGACGAGGTTCCCCTGAACTTCCTGATTGCCGTTGATGGGATCCGGTTACAGCAGGTCTCGCCTTTGGCCCCCCTCGAAATCTTGAGGGTGATCGCCCTCTTTCGCTGGATTCTCCCAACCAAGAACATCTTCATCTGCGCCGGTCGGCAGCATCTCGGCGAGTTGCACCCGATGATCTTTTTTGCCGGTGCCAGCGGGGTGATGGTGGGCGACTTTCTGACCACCAAGAACCGGAGCGTGAGCGACGACCTCAAGATGTTTCATGATCTGGGGCTCGATGTCGGCGAATCGCTGCTCGCCTCGGAACGCCACGCCGCCACAGCCATGCTCTAGCCCTCGCCATGGCCTCGCGCAGCCATCGGCTCCGGCAAGATGACAAACGGTACGTCTGGCATCCGTTCACCCAGATGCAGGACTGGCTGCAGGAACGCCATCCGATCATCGAGCGAGGCGAGGGGAGCAACCTTATCGACGTAGACGGGCGCCGCTACCTGGACGGTGTCTCCTCGCTCTGGGTGACGGTTCACGGCCACCGCAACAAAGCGATCGACCGAGCCATCCGCGCCCAACTCGGGAAGATCGCGCATACTACCTTCCTGGGGCTCTCACATCCGCTCGCCATTGAACTGGCCAGGGCGCTCGTCCGGATCGCCCCGGCAGGACTTGCCAAGGTCTTTTACTCCGACAACGGCTCGACCGCCATCGAGATCGCGCTCAAGATGGCGTTTCAGTATTGGCGGCAGCGGGGCGGACCGTTTCGCCGCAAGACCCGGTTTATCGCCCTGGAAGAGGCGTATCACGGCGACACGCTGGGCGCGGTCAGCGTCGGCGGGATTGACCTGTTCCACCAGCTTTACCGGCCGCTCCTCTTCCCGATCCGGCGGATCCCGTCGCCGTATCGGCCGCCATGGGACCGCCGGCGCCGGCCTGATACGCTCACGCAACTGGAATCGATGCTGGCGCGTCATCACGATCAGGTGGCGGGCCTTGTGATGGAGCCGCTGATCCAGGCCGCGGCCGGGAT
>JAGWRQ010000088.1 GCA_028869615.1 Candidatus Methylomirabilota bacterium
GGATAGAAGAGCCGGTCGATACTTCCCCCGACGAGGTAGATGAAAAAGCCGAGACCAAAGACCCCAAAGACGATGGACGGAACGCCGGCCAGGTTATTGACGGCGATCCTGACCGTACTGACCAACACCCCCTGTTTCGCGTACTCCCGAAGGTAGAATGCGGCCAGCACGCCCAGCGGTGCAACGAGGAGGCTCATGATCATCACCATCATCACCGTGCCGAAGATGGCGGGGAAGACGCCACCCTCGGTATTCGACTCCCTGGGATCGCCGGAGATGAACTCCCAGAGCCTGGACAGATACACGCCGCTCTTGGACCACACCCCCATCGAGTTCGGTCGGACGATTCGGACGATCTGCTGAAGCGGTAGCTCCGTTTCCTTGCCGCCCATAGCCGAGACAAAGAGCTGCTGTCGGGAGGTCCGACGGAGCGTGGCGAGTCTTGCCTCCTGTTCGCGGTACTTGACCGCCCAACCCTCCATCTCCTTGTTCAGCCGTGCTGCCTCTGAACCTCCCTCTTGCCTCAAGAGCGCCAGCTTATTGAGCTTGAGGCGGATCTTCTCCTGGGCGGAGTTAATCGCCCCGATTTCCTTTTTCTCGATCCGTCTGATCTCCTGAAACGTCGATGTTGCGCCCGGGAGGATGGCCTGAAGAGCGGTCCAGGCCGCCTCAGGTCCGGAAGCTACGGTGCGCTCGCCGTCCCGAACCTCCCTGATAAAGCCGTAGAGATGGCCCCACTCCCGTCGCTCGATGAGGACAGCCTCTGCGGGGACATCGCGGCGAGCGATCATGGCCTCCTCGACCCAGACGAAGTCGGCGCCGTACAGGTCACGATTGCCGACCTTAACCTGAATCCGGTAGCGCGGGGCGGTCCCCGGGGGTGCGTCCGGTTGCGGGATCGGCTCTCGCTGCATCACCTGACCTAATAGCTCATTGCCGTCTGACAGCGTCAAGCGCACAATCGACGACGGCCAGAAAAAGCCCAGCCCGTTGAGCAGCACCAGGATGACGAGCCCGGCCACCATGAGAAGGCTGATGGCTAATGCCCCTCCAGTGAGCCAGATAAATGGATCACCGCTCTTCCAGAAGCGCTTCATAGTGAGCGATACCTCTGTCGGAGCTTCAGGCGGACCAGTTCGGCCAGGGTGTTCACGATGAAGGTCATCACGAAGAGCAGGAGGGCTGCCAGAAAGAGAATCCGAAAGAGCGTCCCGCCCTCAGGCGCCTCGGGGAGTTCCACGGCGATGTTGGCTGAGAGGGCCCGAAAGCCGTTGAAGATGCTCCAATCCATCACCGGCGTATTCCCCGTGGCCATCAGGACGATCATCGTTTCGCCCACCGCCCGTCCGAAGCCGATCATGATGGCGGAGAAGATCCCCGGGCTTGCCGTCGGCAAGACGACCCTGAGCGCGGTCTGCCACCGGGTGGCGCCAAGCGCGAGGGAGGCGGCCGCAAGGTGTTGAGGCACGTTGGAAAGCGAATCCTCGGCAATGGTAAAGATGATCGGGATGACGGCGAAGCCCATGGCGATGCCTACCACCAGGGAGTTTCGTTGGTCATAGGTGAGCCCGAGGACATTTAAGAGCCAGCCTCGATAGTCGCCTGACAGCAACAGGCGCTCGACCGCCCCACCGAGTTGGAAGGAGATCCAGCCTCCGAGAATTACGATTGGGATAAGCAGGGCGATCTCGGTGCCCGCCTTGACTCGGCTGCGGACGCCGATGGGAACGAATCGCCAGCACAAGACCGTAGTGAGGATGAGGAGCGTCGTCACGATCGGCATGAGGAAGAGGCCGGGAACGATCTTTTCGATGAGGGGCGCAAGCCAAAGGCCTGCCAGGAAGCCCAGGACGACGCTCGGAAGCGCAGCCATAATCTCTACGGTTGGCTTCACGATCCCCCTGAGCGTCGGGTGCATGAACTGAGAGGTGTACAGGGCGCCCAGGAGCGCCAGCGGGATCGCGAAGAGCAGAGCGTAGAATGTTCCTTTGATCGTCCCGAAGATGAGCGGGGCGAGGCTGAACTTTGCCTCAAAGTCATCGGTTCCTCCAGTGGACTGCCAGACATAGGCCGGCGCGGGGTACCCCTCGTACCAGACCTTCCCGAACAGGCTCTCCCAACTGATCTCGGGGTGTGGGTTCTCCACGGTCCAGCGTGAGAGGCCCCCCTTCGCATCAACCGTCATGATACCGTCGGCTTTGGGAGCAAAGGTGACTGCGCTCAGTCCTTCTTCTCCGGCTTTGAGCGTCAGCAAGGTCTTACCCGTGGTTCCATAGTGGATGCGAACGATGCCGGAGGCGTCCGCCGTCACAAACCCTTTATCGCGGCGGGACGGGGCGAAGGCGACGATAGGTCCTGTGTGGGCCAGAAAGTCATGGACCTTTGCCAGGCGCTGCCCTTCGCCATCCGCCTGCACGAGTTGCCAGGAGCTGACGCCGCCCATCGCATCACCCACCACCAGGGTCCGGTCTCCGATCAGGAACCCCATCGTGCTCACGCCGATCCCTGGTCGGATCGTAGCGGGGACAACGCCGACAACCTTCGGGTCGCTCGAGTTTCTCAGGTCGACCCTGATGACCTGACCGGACGAGGTACCGGCGAACAGGTTTTCGCCTCGGCCATCGACGAGGATCTGAGTGATCTCCCCCTCGACCGGCAGAGTGAGGCGTTGGCGTGACTCTTCCTTCGTGGATGGACCGATCAGGGCCTTCGTCTCTTTGATGGTGACGAGGACGATAGCGTTTGGACCGACGGCAGCCGCTGTCATAGGCCCATTGGGAGTGGAGGCGTAGGCGAGTCGGGCGAGCGGATGCCGCTCCAGATCGACTGCGATCGGGTTGCCGGTCACCAATTCAGCTTCGACGTGGCGCCTTCCTTCCGGGAAGATGACCGAGAATCTGACCTCAGCGGGAATCGCATGCCCATCCGAAAGTCCAAGTGCGAACGGGCCTCTTCCTATGCTTGATGTCCCGACGACCGTGGCGCCGCGCAGTCCCTGCGGCCGGTTGGATGCCAGCAACGTTCCGTCCTTGGCGGAAACGAACTGCACGCCGGAGGCTGCCACCACGTACACGATCTCGCGGTATTCATCCACTCCGACTGCCAGCGGGGCCGAATCGAGGCTCGTAGTGAGCGTTCCCAGCGGCACCGCTGTGGGCTTCCTGAAGAGGGGATAGACCTCAGCGGCAATGACGAATAGGATGGCGAGAATAGAAATGATAATCGCCGCTCCCCCGAGCGTGACGACCCCACGGGCGAGACGATCCAGCAGGAGGCGCCGCGCAATCATTAGAGCGCCTTGCTCAGCTCTTCCTTGGCAACGGAGTTCGGGATCGGAAAGAATCCGTCCTTGATCACGACCTCCTGCCCTTCCTTCGAGAGCACAAGCCCAACGAACTCTCTGGTGAGGGGGTCAAGGCGCTTACCAGGGGCCTTATTGACGTAGATGAACAGAAACCGTGACAGTGGGTACTTCCCGGAATACGCATTGGTCGCGACGGCCTCGACACACGTGCCGCCTTCTTTCTCGGCCAGCGGAACCGCGCGTACGTCAGACGTGGTGTAGCCGATGCCGCTATAGCCGATGGCGTACCGGTCAACGGCTACCCCTTGGACCACCGAGGCCGAGCCGGGCTGTTCCTTCAACTCATCCTTGTAGTCGCCGTTCTTCAGTGCGTGTTCCTTGAAGAACCCGTAAGTTCCGGAAGCCGAATTTCGACCGAACAGACTGATCGGGCGATTGGCCCAGTCGCCGGTCAAGCCGAGCTGCCCCCAGGTCTTGATGTCTTTCTTGTGGCCGTAGCGCCTGGACTTGGAAAAGATAGCATCCACTTGTTCAATGGTCAGACACTTAATCGGGTTGTCCTTATTCACAAATACGGCCAGGGCGTCTACGGCGGTGCGGAGCCCGGTCGGCTTATAGCCGAACTTCTTTTCAAAGGCGTCGGTCTCGGTGCCCTTCATGGGTCGGGACATGGGACCGAGTTGAGCGGTACCGGAGATCAGCGCCGGCGGAGCCGTGGAGGAGCCTTTTCCTTCGATCTGGATCTTCACATTGGGGTAAAACTTGTTGAGTGTTTCGGCCCACAGCGTCATGAGATTGTTCAAGGTGTCCGATCCGACGCTCGAAAGATTGCCCGAGACGCCGCTGACCGCTTTGTAGTGTGGGAGTGCCGGGTCTACCTTGAGGACATCGGCAATACCGACTGTAGACCATAGCAAGATAGCACCCATTGTCGTCCAAAGCAGAACTGAAAAAGTACACGTATTTCCTCTCCGCTTGCCGCCCTTCTGTCTGAGCATGATTGACCTCCTTGTTACGGATGTATTACATGTATGCTGACATGCGTTACCCCAGATTGACTCATCGCCGTCCCGTTCCCGAGCGAGGGAGGACTCCCCGGATCAGAGACGGCGATGAGCATCCAGGGCGACGTACACAGTTTGCTCAAGTACGCCGAGTTACCGCGAAACTACAGCGCTCGTCGCAAGTGAAACCGGCCATTACTTGGCCGGTTAGAACAGCAGTTGCACCTCGGCGATCCCCTCATGGACGAGCTCGCCTCGCTCGTTATTGCTGACCCCAATGACATTCTTATGCGGCCGGACGTCGGTCAAGATGTAGTTCGCCCGCAGCCGGACGCTGGGGTTGACATACCAGTTCAGACCGAGGGTACCGGACCGCATCTCCAACGGGTGCTCGCCGGCGTCCGAAGTAGGCGCATTAAATGCGCCAGTGCGGTCATCGACCCGCATGTGCTCGTAGCGGCCGATGGCCTGCAGGCCCCCGCGCTTGTTGCCGAACACCCAGTAGCCGATTGTCCCGTATCCGCCCTGCATGATGAGGTTATCGAGCGCCGCGCCGCCGGCGCCCAATTTGTCACGCTCCTGGGTGGCGTAGGCGTACTCACCCTTGATCATAAACGGATAGAAGTCCCACACGATATCGCCGCCGCCGGTGATCCGTTCTCCGTTGATCCGGAAACCATCCGCCGACCCGCCAAGGCTACCGGCCAATTTCCATCCGGTTGCCTGGACCGGATTGAAGCTGTAAAACGAGGTCCCACTGATGGGCGCCGTGACACCGTTCGCATCGGTCGCGCCCTTTCCATTCACGATCCTGAAGGTGCGGCGATCGGCATTCAAGCCGACGGTGAGATTGCCCCAGGGCATCGGGGGTGCAAAGGTTAATCGCCCGGCGAACGCTTTATCGCCGTCATTGTCGATGCCGCCTGGGCACTGGTCGATTCGGCCGCAGCCGTTATAGATCGAGACCCCATAGTACACGGGGATCTCAGCGAACAGGGGGAGTTTCCAGTTCCCCTCAATCGTGACGCCAAGTTGCTGCTCCGGGGATAGCGCTCTGGAAATGACCGCCCGCTCGGCGAAGTCCAGATCCGAAGAGGAGGTGAGCATCTCGAGACCGAATCGTGGCTTGTGTTGCCCTACGATCATCTTTGCCCACGGAGCATACGTATAACTGAGCCAGCCCTCTTCGAGGCGCGCACTGCCTGTGATATCCGGTTGGATGTGGAAGTTAAAGTCGTTGAAGATCTGGCCGGTCACGAGCAACCGAACGCGGCGCTCCTTGAAGGTGCTCGGATTGTGTCGACCACGCGCCGTTGTGATCTGTGCCGGTGTCAAGCTGGGGTTGTCGCCCGCCTGGAACGACCCCTCCACTTGAGCCCACGTCTGGAGGTACCCGCCCAGGTTCAGTTTGAACTGGCCATCGGCCGATTTCAGGTAAAACCCCTTTCCGGGCTCATACCCGGTGAGCAGGGACGAGGCCGCGGCCTCGGCGGCCTTCTTCTCCACCTCCATCACGCGCCGGTCCGTCTCTGCCTGTTGCGTGGAGCGCTCCTGCCGTAGCCGCTGCATCTCCTGCTGCAACTGCTGGAGTGATTTCTGCTGGGCCTCGAAGGCCTGCTCCAGATCTGTGAGCTTGTCGGCCCACGCCCCGGCCGGCGTGAGAAGCAGGCAGCAAGCTACCGCGATTCCCTGAACCAACCTCTCTCTCAGACCCATCATCTCCCCCTTTCAGTATTAGTGAGTTGGTTTGCGCGCGACCGCTGATGCTAGGACTCCTGCCGTCAGGCCGCCTGTCGTTGCCTGCCCGTTCGGCGAATGCTGATGCGCAGCGCCTGTTCTTCCCGGTCGTACGAGATGCGTTCGATGGTCCCATCGATGGGGCTCAGCACAAATTGATCATCGAAATATGGAGAGAGGCCCAACAGGTAGCCCCTCTTTACCTCGCTCTTTGCGATCAGCCGGTTGTAAGAACTCGCATCAACCTTCAATGTAATCAGCATTTCATCCTCCTTTTTGACTCGTATCTTCACCGTCATCTGTTACAACCATATGACGGCTGGGTGACGCCGGAGTAAATTTAGGGTCTCGCGCTTAGCCGATGCGTTCCTGGGTCTGGCAGGCTTCCGTCACTCTCCCGCCTCTCGGAGCGACCCTTTCGGTCCGAGCCGGGCGGCAGCCTTCGGACATTCCCTCGCCGGTTCGGTCAGTTTCCGCGTTCCTTCCCGGCAGCGACTCGGTGGGTCCCCGCTCCTTCGGCGAAGCCTGTACTGAGCTTCGTCGAAGTATCCGTTCCGGCCCCTACCATCCCCACACGGTTGCTGGAAGAGCCTCAAATGGAAGAATTTTTACACGAATGCAACAATACGGTAATCCTCGTGTAATTATAGCCTGTTTTACTGGGGTCATGAGGCTAGCCTGTCCAGAAGGGGAAACAGAGAAACATAGGCGCGAGGTGGCGTGTCCGTCATGCAACTCAGAAGCAGTATACAGATATGGACGGGCATGGACCCAAAAACAGCGGTTCCGATGTCTGATGTGCGGCAGACAGTTCACGCTTGGCAATCGAAAGACCGCGCCCGCCAAGAGACCTCTCTGCGGCAGGTGCGGCAGGCCGATGCATATCTATAAAAGAGAAGGAAACGTCATCAGATTCAGGTGCTCCGGTTATCCGGGCTGCCGGGGCTTTCAGAAACAGTGAACGAGGAGGTGTGACATCAGCTACTATATCCACGACATACCGGGAAGGCTCAGGGTGAGGACGCCCGTGATTCAGCGCAATCACCATCTGGCTCATGAGGCCTCCAGGCTGCTGGCTATGCTTCGTGGAATCGACACCGTTACTGTAAAGGTCGTCACAGGGAGTATTGTCACACACTATAACCCGGGGGTAATCCGGTCGCGAGAGATTATAGACACCCTGACCCGGGCCGGTTATTTTGATCCCAGCAAGGCGATCACCCACGATGACTATCTCCATGCAGCATGCGTAAGGACCGGCGAGGTCGCGTGGAAGGCCTTCTTCGGGGCCTTTGTGGATGTGGCGATGGAAGGGTCCGCCCTGTCGTTCATCACAATCCTGCTATAGATAGCGGTTGCTGATCAGATCTGACATCCTGCCAATCCTACCCTTCAAATACGAGCCTCAGACAGTTTCCCTCCACACATGCCGAGCTTGGCTTCAGCCCTGAGATGTACCGCGGAAGGGCGATGGATTGTGACAGCGAACATCCACGTTAGCCCTGCAGGACACGGATCTTATCAGTGACCTCCCAAGGAAGTCCAATGTCCATTCGCCCCACATGTCCGTAGACGGCTAACCGCTTATAAAATCCACCTTTGATCAGGGAGGGCAGATAGCGCAGGTTGAACTGCCTCATGATCCCAGCGATCCGAAAATCGAGATGGTTCTCAAGGAGTTGGGCGATCCTGGTATCCGGGAGCTTGCCCGTGCCGAATGTTTCTACCTGAATGCTGACAGGCCGTGAAAGGCCGATGGAGTAGCTTAACTGGACTTCGCATTCTCGAGCTAACCCCGCAGCGACCACGTTCTTGGCCGCATAGCGCGCGATATAAGCGCCGACACGGTCGATTCGCATGGGATCCTTTCCGCTCAGCGCCGCGCCACTGTGGCGCGAATACTCCCCATAGGTGTCGATGGCATTTTTTCTGCCTGTGAGTCCGGAATGGACAGAGGGCCCACCGACAATAAACGGACCATCTGGATTGACAAATATCCTGGTTCTGTCATCCGTTTTGATCTCCTCTTCCTGGAGGACCGGGTGGATGACCATCTCTCTAAGATCCCGTTCCAGCCTTTTCAAGTCGGGACCGCCGGCTGCCGAGGGTC
>JAGWRQ010000089.1 GCA_028869615.1 Candidatus Methylomirabilota bacterium
CGGCTTTTTCGTGATGGTGAATCGCCGGCGCGCACTGACGCAGATCCTCGGCTTCTTGATGCTGGAGAACAGCATATTCCTGCTCGCGCTGCTGGCCACGTATGGGGTGCCGTTCATCGTGGAAATGGGGGTGTTCCTCGATGTGCTGGTGGCCGTGCTGATCATGGAGGTCTTCATCTATCGCATCAAAGAGAATTTTGAATCGATTGAGGTAGACCGGTTAGGGAGGCTCAAGGGGTGATGCTTGTCGCGCTGCTGCTCACGCCGCTGATCGCGGCAGCCCTCATGGTGTTGGTGCGTCGACGGGTATGGCTCGAGCGTATCCACGCGCTCGCAGCCCTCAGCGGACTGGCTGCCGGCTTCATAGTTGCCGCGCGGGTGTGGCGGGGCGATGTGCCGACTGCGGTCGGGGGGCTGCTTCGCGCAGACGGGCTCTCGGCATTGATGGTCGTGGTGATCACCCTGTTGGGGGCGATTGCCGCGCTGTACGGGCTTGGCTATATCCGGGCAGAATATGACGACACCCATCTGGCTCGCGTACGCAGTTTCTTCGCGTTATTTCACGTCTTTATCTTTACCATGCTGCTGGCAGTCACGACGGATAACCTTGGTATCATGTGGGTAGCGATTGAAGGGACGACATTAGCGACGGCCTTTCTGGTGAATCTGCATAACACGCCCAGGTCGCTGGAGGCAGCCTATAAATACCTCATCCTCTCCTCGGTGGGCATCGCCCTCGCCTTCATCGGTACGGCGCTTCTGTATTACGCCGGCGCCTCGCACGCTGGCGAGATTGCGGTGAATTGGACCTCTCTTCGGGCCGCCGCGTCATCGCTCAATCCCCAGGTGGTTCGGCTCGCATTTGCCTTCATCCTTGTCGGCTACGGGACAAAGGCGGGCTTGGCGCCGATGCATACCTGGCTGCCGGATGCCCACAGTGAGGCGCCCGCCCCGATCAGCGCACTGATGTCCGGTGTCCTGCTCAACGTAGGATTGTACGCGCTGATGCGTTTCAAGGTGGTGGCGGACATCGCGGTCGGCGCACACTTCGCCGGTTCCTGGCTTTTGGGCATCGGGCTGCTTTCGCTTGCAGTGGCCGCGGCCTTTCTCGTCGCCCCGCGTAATTACAAGCGCATGCTGGCCTACTCGAGCGTCGAACACGTCGGCGTCATCTGTATGGGATTAGGCTTCGGGGGCTACTGGGGCGTACTGGGCGCGCTCCTGCATGTGATCAATCATGCGCTGTTAAAGTCGTTGTTGTTCATTCTGTCGGGAAATATCCTGCTGAAATATCAGACCACCGATATCCGACGAGTGCGCGGGCTGTTGCGGGCATCGCCGTTGACAGCCGGCGCATTTGCAGCGGGGACGCTTGCGCTGTTGGGTCTCCCTCCTTTTGGGCTGTTCATGAGCGAGTTCCTTATCTTTCGTGCGGGCGTGGAGAGTGGACCCGTGTGGGTGGTGATCCTGGGGGCGGCGCTGCTCGCCGTCATATTCGCCGGCATGCTTGGCAGCGTGAACCAGATGCTCTACGGGGCGCCCCCCGATCATGTGAAACATGGGGATCTGCTCAGGTGGTCGCTGGCGCCGCTGGTGGTCAATTTCGCCTTGCTGCTTGTGCTGGGGCTGACGTTCCCGCACGCGGTTGCTGAGGCCCTGGAACAGGCGCTCAGGGTGCTCGGGGTTCCCCGTGCCTGATCTGAATGGTGTCGCCAGGCAGCTTCGCGCGACGACGCTGAAGCTGACCGACCTTCAGATGCGCCCTCCGCGGGAGGTGCGAGTGAGTGTCGAACGGGATGAGATACCCGCGTTTGCTGAGCATGTGCGTGACAGGTTTGGCGCCAAGCCTGAACTGATCGTAGCGGAAGATACACGCGCGGCGCGCGGGACTTTTACGTTACGCTACCTCTTCGAACTCGAAGGCGTGGATCTGTTCATCGTCGCATCGGTAGCGGTTCCGGAGGATGACCGTCGATTCCCCTCGCTTGCGACGCGCTGGTATCTGGCCAGCCGTTTCGAGCGCGAGATTCATGATCTGTTTGGCCTTGTACCGACCGGTCACCCCGACCTGCGCCGCCTGCCGTTACACCAGTTCTGGCCCACAGCGTATCATCCCCTGCTGAAGGATGCCTCGTCGCCTCCTGCATTTGCGGACGATGGCACGCCCTTCCCGTTTCGCCGCGTTGAGGGCGAGGGGATCCATGAGATTACCGTTGGCCCAGTGCATGCAAGCGTCATCGAGCCGGGCCATTTCCGATTCAGTGTCGAGGGCGAAACCATTGTCAATCTCGAGTCCCGGCTCTATTTCGTTCATAAAGGGATCGAGCGGCTATTTGAGACGGTCCCGCTCACCCGCGGGGTGGAACTGGCTGAAAGGATTTCCGGGGACAGCAGCGTGGCGCACGCGCTCGCGTTCTGCCAGGCGCTCGAATCGCTGACGGCACTACAGATCCCACCTCGCGCGGCCTATCTGCGTGTGGCGCTGCTTGAACTGGAACGGCTCTACAATCACATCGCGGATGTCGGCGCGATCTGCGCGGATACCGGCTTTGCGATTGCCAATGCCCACGCGATGCGCCTACGCGAAGACCTGCTCCGCTTGAATGCTCGATTGGTCGGCCATCGCTTACTTCGCGGGACGCTGATCGCGGGCGGCGTGACGCACGACTTCATGACGGAGCAGGTCACAGATGCGCGGGAGACGGTGAGGCGCGCGATGAACGACTTCGACGAAGTCGTAGAGATCGCGCTGAATAATGGTTTGGTGCTGGACCGCCTGCACGGAACAGGGCGTTTATCGAAAGCGACCGCGCGCGAGTTGCAGGTCGTTGGGCTTGCGGCACGTGCCAGCGGGATCGATCGGGATGCCAGGCGCGATCATCCCTTTGCGGCGTATGCGGATGTGGCGCCGCATGTGCCGGTGTACAGCGAAGGCGACGTCTGGGCGCGCCTAATGGTGCGGGTAGAGGAGGCGCGAGAGGCCGCCAATCTCATCACACGTGCATTAGGCGGGCTCCCTGAGGGGAAGATCTCGGCGCCGCTGCCGGCGCTGCCGGTGGGCGCATGTGGGTTCGGTCTGGTCGAGGGATGGCGTGGTCCGATCTGGCACTGGGTTGTTGCCGGTGAGGACAATCGGCTTGTGCGCGTGAAGATCAAAGATCCGTCATTCGCCAACTGGCCGGCGCTGCATTACGCTATTCTTAAAAACATCGTGCCCGATTTTCCGCTCATCAATAAGAGTTTCAACCTGTCATACGCGGGGAATGATTTGTAGGTCATCATAACCCACACCCTCTAGACTCTCCGAATCCTGTCAGGTGGCCCCAGTCCGTTCCCATTCCCGTGGAACCTCCTCTACGCTGGTAGAGAGAAGCCCGCTGAACCCCTATCGGCTTTACAAGCCCCAGTATTTCCGATAAGCTAAGCCGTTACATCGCAGCGTCAGGCGGCGCTGCACTAGGTCTTAGGAGGGTCTGAAGGTGAAAGGGTTGTTCGATAGTCTTGGCTTGAGGGCGAAACTACTCCTGATGATGTTCTCGCTCCTGCTGCTGACGCTCGCCTCACTATTCGTGCTGTATTGGCACGCAGAGCGGATGCTCATCGAACAGGTGGAGAAGCACACGATGGATCTGTCCACCGCCATTCAGATCAGCGTGGAACGCCTCACCTCCAGGGAGCGGACCAACGAGGCGCGCCTCCAGGACTATGTCGGCCGCCTGCAACAAAAAGGGGTTAAGGAGGTTTCCATCGTCAGTAATGAGCAAGAGGTGATCGCCAGCAGCAACCCGAAGCGGGTGGGCGCGACGATCGACCCCAGTCACCGGGACCTGTTCATCACCGCCAGACTGGGGGAGACGCTGAAGACCGAGCAAGGTCAAAAGACCTACAACCTACTTGTGCCGATCGTGGTGGGTAATCAGCGGATGGGCTACGCCCTGATCAGCATGGTGCTGGATGATTTTGCCCAAATTTCGCAACTTAACTTCATTAAACGGCTGATTGCTACCGTGCTGGTCTTTGGCCTCGGGATAGTGGCTTCCCTCATTCTGTCCTGGAAGTACACCAGGCCGATCGACCAGGTGGTTCAGGCGGCGCGCCGGGTGGCCCAGGGCGATCTCGGGGACACCCTACCGGTTGAGGGTCACGATGAGATCGGTGAACTGACGGCCAGCTTCAACGATATGGTGCGGAAGCTCCGGGCGAACAAGGAACTGGAGAGTCGCTTGCATCAGGCCGAGCGCCTCTCCAGCATCGGCCAATTGGCCTCGGGTATCGCGCACGAGATCCGCAATCCGTTGAACTTCATTAACCTGAGCATCGATCATCTCCAGAGCCGGTTTTCACCTACCGATCCCCGCTTACGGGAAGAGTTCACCTACTTGGTCTCGTGGGTGAAAAGCGAGATCCATCGCCTGAACACCATGATCACCAACTTCCTGACCTACGGCAAGCCGCTCAAGCTGCAGCCGCGCCCATGTGACCTGACCTCATTGCTCTACGATGTGGTAAAGATGGCCAGCGGCAGGGCCGTAGAGCAGGGGATCGAGATCGATTGCGGCTCTCTGGATGCGTTGCCGATGGCGCTGGTGGACGCGGAGCAGATCAGGACCTGCTTCGTCAATGTGCTGGTGAACGCCTTTCAAGCCATGCCTTCCGGGGGGAAGCTGGCGATCACTGCCAGGCTGGTGAACGGGACGGGAAGCGGAGGGTGGATCGAGGTCCGCTTCCAAGATACCGGCTGCGGGATCGCCTCCGAAGACCTGCCGAAGGTGTTCGAGCCGTACTTCACCACGAAGGAGGTCGGGATCGGGTTGGGATTGGCCCTGACGAAGAAGATTGTCGAGGAGCATGGTGGCGCGATCGCCTTAGACAGCGTTCGCGACCATGGCACCGTGGTGAGCATCCGGCTGCCGGTGGAGGAGCAGACCTGATGCGGGTGGGACGGATCCTGGTGGTGGACGACGAGGGTCCTCAGCGGGAGATCCTGCGGACCATCCTGTCGGCCGAAGGATATTCGGTCGAGACGGCATCAGGGGGGGGGGAAGCCGTCAGACGCTGCCGGGAGAAGCCGTTTGACCTGGTATTGACCGATCTTCGGATGCCGGGGATCGATGGTCTCTCCCTGGTGGAGCGGCTGATCCGGGACGACCCTCCCACCCTGGTCATCCTGATGACCGCCTACGGCTCGCTGGATTCGGCTGAGCAGGCACTGAAGCGGGGCGCCTTCGACTATCTCACCAAGCCGCTGGAGCGGGAGGAACTGCTCCTAACGGTGAAAAGGGCCTTCGAGCGCATCCAATTGAGCCAGGAGAATCGGTTGTTGCGACAGCAGGTAGAGGAGCGCTTTCGCATCGAAGGGATCGTGGGCAGCCACTTCCGGATGCAGGAGGTCTTCGAGAAGATCCGAAAGGTCTCAAGCAGCAACTCTACCGTGCTCCTCATCGGGGAGAGCGGAACCGGGAAAGAGCTGATCGCCAGGACCATCCATCGACAGAGCCTACGCAGAGATCGCCCATTTATTGCCGTCAACTGCGCGGCCATCCCTGAGAGTCTGTTGGAGAGCGAGATCTTCGGCCACGAGCGGGGCGCATTTACAGGGGCGGTGGAGCGAAGGGCCGGCTGCTTTGAGCTGGCGGACGGCGGGACGATCTTCCTCGATGAGGTCGTCGAGATGCAGGTGTCGACTCAGGCAAAATTCCTGCGTGTCCTGCAAGGCGAGACATTCAGAAGGCTTGGGGGGAAACACGAGATCGGCGTCGACGTTCGCGTTATCGCCGCGACCAATCGGGATCCTGCCGAGGCGGTCAAAGATGGGCTCCTCCGGGAGGACCTGTTCTATCGGCTGAACGTCGTTTCTATTGTGATCCCGCCGCTCAGGGAGCGGAGCACCGACATCCCTCAGCTCGTCGAGCATTTCATCGCAAAGCACAGCGGGAGTACGGGAAAGCCGATCCAAGGGATCAGCAACGGGGCGATGCGGCTCCTGATGAACTACCAGTGGCCTGGCAATGTTCGGCAACTGGAGGCGGTGGTCGAACGGGCGATTCTGCTCTCCGAAGGACCGGAGATTCAGCATTATGATCTTCCTATTGAGGTGCGGTTCTTTGACCTCCCCGCCCAGCCTGTTGCCTCGAGCGCTCCCGGCGGCAAGTTCGCGATCGAGATTCCGGAGCAGGGGATCTCCTTTGAGGCGCTGGAGCGTGACTTGATCCTGCAGGCCATGGAGAAGTCCGATTGGGTGATCACCAAGGCGGCGCGTCTCCTGGGCTTGAGCTACCGGACACTGCAGTATCGTCTGGAGAAATTTCAGATCAAACGGGACACGAAGACCGCTCCCACAACTTTGGAGAGCGGATTGACTGAGCAGGCGTAACGACAGAAAGGGGGGATGTGAGTGGGAAGCGTGGTCAAGAAGCGGCGGCAAAAGATGAGCAAGCACAAGCATAAGAAACTGCTGAAGCGGACCAGGCACCAACGTCGGAAGAAGTAAAGCCGGACATTAAACGTTCGAGCGGCTGCGCGATTCTAAGGAATAGATGTGGGTAATGCGCCCTGCAAGAGCACCGTTGCTGGGCTGGGCCGGTCGGACGGGGGATGATTCTCGGTGAGAGACAAAGGCCTTGCGCGAGGCGGATTTCGAACTGATCGATCGATTCTTGCAGGGCGATGGGACGGCGTTCGATGAACTGGTCCGGAAACGCCAGCGAGAAGTGTACAACTTGGCCTACCGGATGACCAGGAATGCGGAAGACGCGCGGGACGTGTCGCAGGAGGCCTTCTTGCAGGTATATCGAAATTTGAGTCGATTTGATCGCCGTTCCAGCCTTTCTACGTGGCTGTACCGGATCGTCGTGAATCTCTGCCTCAACCATTTGAGCCGGGGCTCGCGGTCTCTTTATGCCGCGATTGACGGGCATCCCGATCCGGCCGATTCATCCGAGGGGTCGCTCGCACGGCTGGAGGAAAGGGAGCAGGCGGATGCGCTGGCTCGCGCCATCGAGACCCTTCCCCCGCAACAGCGGGCGAGCCTGACGTTGCGAATCCATCATCACCTCGCGCACCGAGAGATCGCTGAAATCCTGGGAGTCTCCGAGGCGACGGCCAAGGTGCACTATTTTCACGCCGTACAAGCACTGCGGCGTAAGCTGGCACACTGGCGCGAAGGCACGTGAGGGGGAAGGACTACGGTTGTCATGCGATGCGAGGACGTTGAGCTCAGGCTACTGGAGTTGATCGAGGAGGAACTGCCGCCAGCGCAGCACGCTGCGATTCTCGACCATCTTCATGGCTGTGCGACGTGCGCCGACGAGTTGTCCGCGTATCACGATCTTTTGGCGCGTGTGCGGGTCGACCCGGTTCCTGAGCCGCCGCCGGGCTTTTGGGAAGAATTCCTATCTTCGCTGAAGCATCGAATCGGCCAGGAGGCTATTAGGTATGAGCCAACACCCACAGCTTGGTTGGCCGGCGCAGGGTCGTGGTTTACGTTCCGGCCACGCCTCATCGCCGGCCTGGCTGTCGCGGCCGTTTCGCTGTTCATCGTCGTCCGGTTGCCGGGCTTGTTACCCGGCAGGACGGGTCGCCAGACCGCGCCGATTTCGATGGCAAAGGTGATAGGCCGGGATAACGAGAATCACGGTGTGGCTATGGCACCACGCCCCGATGACGGGAACCGACATCCAGGCGAGCCGTTCGTGGTGGCTGGAGGAATCGTTGAGGAGCCCTCGATTTTAGTGGCAGCGATTCGACGGCTCCGCGGGGTGGACGAAATTGCGGATCGGCTCGAAACGGCCTTGGTGCTACGCTCAGAGGCCGACCCGATGGATTCACTCGCCTCGCTTAACGAGGAGGAGCGGCAAATCCTGTTTGATCGAATGAGAGGTTTTCGATGGTCACAGTCATAAGAGATGCGTGGGGACGATCCTTGGCTGGATGCTACTATGTCAGTACGGCCGTTGCCGGATTATGTTTGTGTCTGAGCCTGGCCTCTGACGCCTTCGGGCAGCGAATCGCTCCCGCGCCCCCCGGATTGCCAGATTCCCGGGAGGGGAGGCACGCGATTGAAACGATCAGGATCTGGAAGATGACTGAGGCGCTCAATCTGGACGAAGAGCAGGCGGCGAAACTC
>JAGWRQ010000274.1 GCA_028869615.1 Candidatus Methylomirabilota bacterium
GCGCGTGACGCCCGCCGGCTGTGTCGGTGCAGGGTGCGCGCCACCAATCCCTTTCCGGTCCCCGTCTCCCCTGCGATCAGAATGGGGGGAGAATCCTCTAACGTCGCGATCTGCTGGATCCTGGCGATGATCTCGCGGATCGCGTCGCATTTGCCGATGATCCCCATAAAGGGGATCTCTCGGACCTCCCGCTCCCGATAGTAGGAGAGCTCCTGCCGCAACCGCGCGCTCTCACACGCTCGGTCGGCCAGCAGTTTCAACTCATCCAGATCGACCGGTTTCTTGATGTAGTCGAACGCTCCCAACTTGACCGCTTCCACCGCCCCTTCAATGGAGCCGTAGGCGGTCATGATAACGACGGCAATATTGCGGTCGAACTCCTTGATTCGGCTCAGCAGCTCGATGCCGTTTTGGTCCGGCAGGCAGACGTCCAGGAAGACCAGGTCCGGGCGGAGGCGCTCTAAGAGTTCCAGCGCTTTGTCGGCGTTCTCGGCCACTTCTGCTTCGTACCCCTGCTCGGTCATGAACAGCTTGATCGAGCGGGCCAGGGTGCGCTCATCGTCCACAATCAACAGCGTCGAGCGGTTCATGTCGTCCTGTCCCGGTCACCCGATGAGGTCGGCAGCGTGATGCTCACGGTGGTTCCGACTCCCGGCGTGCTGGCGATCTCCAGCGATCCGCCATTTTGCGCCACGTACCGTTTGGCGATGGCAAGACCAAGGCCGGTTCCTTCCGCCCGTGTCGTGAAGAATGGATCACAAACCGACGGGAGGACCTGCTTAGATATCCCATTCCCGGTGTCGGCGATCTCCAAGACCACCGACTCGAACGCACCGTTTGCCGGTTGGCGGTACCCCCGGATTCTGACAGACCCGCCCTCGGGCATGGCATCAATGGCGTTGGAGAAGATCTCGCCCAGCGCTTGCTCCACCTGAATCGGATCGACATAGACGTCCGGCAGGTCGCTCGGCAGGTCGATCTCAAGTTGGATGCCACGGTCCCTGATCGGTCCGGCGAAGGTGGGTAACAGGCCGTCAATCAACCTCGGAAGCTGCTCCGGCAGGGGACGAAACGGGCCGGGGCGGGAGAAGCTGAGCAGATGAGTGATGCGGCGGTCCAACCTGTCCACCTCGGCGATGACCATCTTCAGGTGCGCTTGCGCCACAGGTCCGTCGGCCACGTGACCAAGGGCCACCTGGGCCGCAGCCCGAAGGCTCGCCAGCGGATTGCGCAAGCCATGGGCAACCGCGGCGGACATCTCGCCGATAGAGGCCAGTTTTTCAGATTGGATGAGTTGCGCCTGGGTCTCTTCCAGCTTTTTGATCTTGGCTTCCAACTCGTGGTTGAGCCGGGCCATCGACTCATGGGAACGTTTCAGGTTCTCGGTCATCCCGGCAAACGCCTGGGCCAGCTCGCCGATCTCGTCTTTCGAGCGGACCGCTACCTCGTAATCCAGGTGACCCGCTCCCACGACCTCCATGGCCGCCTTAAGCTGATGGATCGGACGCGCCAGTCCTCTGGAAATCAGGATCGAGGCGGCCACCCCGAGGACCAAGGAAAGCAAGATAATCAAGGACAGCAGGTTC
>JAGWRQ010000275.1 GCA_028869615.1 Candidatus Methylomirabilota bacterium
TGCCTCGACCGCCATGTGAACGGCCCTCTGCGCACCAAGGCAGCCCTCGTCTGGGAGGGAGAGCCCGGCGACACCCGGACCTTCACCTACTGGGATCTCTATCGCGAGGTACACCGCTTTGCGGCGGCCCTTAAGCGGCACGGCGTCAAGAAAGGGGATCGAATCACCATCTATATGCCGATGATTCCGGAGGTCGCCATCGCGATGCTGGCGTGCGCGCGCATCGGCGCGCCCCACAGCGTCATCTTCGGCGGCTTTTCACCGGAGGCGGTCCGGGACCGGATCCTCGACGCCGACTCGGCCCTCGTGATCACGGCCGACGGCGGCTACCGTCGCGGCGCGGTGGTGCCACTCAAGAAGAATACCGACGAGGCGCTCGGGGCGTGTCCCGGCGTCAAGACGGTGATTGTGGTGAAGCGGACTGGGCAGGCCGTAGACATGGCGCCGGGCCGGGACATCTGGTGGACCGATTTTATCAAGGACGCGCCGGCCAGGTGCGCCCCTGAGATTATGGACGCCGAGGACATGCTCTTTCTCCTCTATACCTCCGGTTCGACCGGCAAACCGAAAGGGATCATCCACACGACGGGCGGCTACTTGACCGGAGTGGTCGCCACGCACAAATGGGTCTTCGATATCCAGGACAACGATGTCTACTGGTGCACCGCCGACGTGGGCTGGGTCACGGGTCATTCATACGTCGTTTACGGGCCGCTGGCTAACGGGGCCACCACCATCATGTACGAGGGAAGCCCGGACTACCCTGATAAGGATCGCTTCTGGCGCATCATCGAGAAGCACGGGATCACGATCTGCTACACGGCGCCGACGGCCATCCGAACGTTTATGAAGTGGGGCGAGGAGTATCCAAAGCGTTGCGACCTCTCGAGCCTTCGCCTGCTCGGCACCGTCGGCGAACCGATCAATCCAGAGGCGTGGGTCTGGTACTGGAAGGTGATCGGCGGCGGCCGCTGTCCGGTGGTGGATACCTGGTGGCAGACGGAAACCGGCCACATCCTGATTACGCCGTTGCCGGGAATTACGACGCTCAAGCCGGGCTCGGCGGCTCGTCCCTTCCCGGGGATCGACGCCGAGGTGGTGGATGAGAACGGCAGGCCCGCCACGACCGGCTACCTCGTCCTTCGGAAGCCGTGGCCAGGCATGCTCCGCGGAATCTGGGGCGATTCGGACCGTTTCGCCAAGGAGTACTGGTCGAGGTATAAGGGTATCTACTTTACCGGTGACGGGGCAAGCCGAGACAAGGATGGCGACTTCTGGCTGCTGGGGCGCATCGATGACGTGATGAACGTCTCCGGACATCGCGTCTCAACGGCGGAGGTCGAGTCCGCCCTCGTGGACCACCCCTGCGTGGCTGAGGCGGCCGTCATCGGCCGCACCCACGAGATCAAAGGGCAGGCCGTCGCCGCCTTCGTGACGATTCGGGACGGCGTCAGGCCCACTCCGGAGCTCCAGGCAGAGATCAAGGCGCATGTCGTCAAGAAGATCGGCGCCTTCGCCAGGCCGGACGACCTGATCTTCACGGCCGAGCTGCCCAAGACCC
>JAGWRQ010000090.1 GCA_028869615.1 Candidatus Methylomirabilota bacterium
AGTTGGCTTCAACTTCCAGAAGCAGTAGAGCCTCGATGGGTTGCCGCCGCTCGGATCGACCGAAGAGCCTGGCGGGGATCACCTTCGTCTCATTAATAGCTAACAGGTCTCCTGGCAGGAGGTACTCTGGGAGATCCCGGAAGACCCGATGCTGCATAGCGCCTGTGTTCCGATTCAAGACCAGCAACCGCGAGCGGTCGCGCTCGGGGACGGGCACCTGGGCAATCAGCTCGGGGGGTAGCGTATAATCAAAATCGACTGTCTGAAGGGAACTAGACACAGAAGGAGTCAGCTCCTGGCGGCATCGTCGCCGCTCACCGGCGGCGAAATAATGAAAAGAGTACGGTCAGGAGGATGCTCAACAGTATCGAGGTGGTAAGGGGGAAATAGAATGAGAAGTTCTTTCGTTGGACATAGATGTCCCCCGGCAGCTTCCCAATGAAAGGGACCTTTCCGATAAACAGGATGAGTCCCCCTACGGCGGCCAGAACGAAGCCGAACAGGATCAACATCCTGGCGAGTGAATCCAGTCCCTGCACTATCCTACCACCTCCCGCGACATCAAATGCCCACACGCTACTCGTGCCACAAGTCGCCCTGTAACTCGGCCGGGCGAGGAAGCTTGAAGTGATCAAAGGCCAGGCGAGTCACGGTGCGGCCTCTTGGAGTCCTGGCTAGAAACCCTTGCTGGATCAAAAACGGCTCGTAGACGTCCTCGATCGTGTCTTTTTCCTCTCCCACAGCAACTGCGAGCGTCTCGATTCCTACCGGCCCGCCGGCAAACTTTTCGATGATGGTGTGCAGGATCCGCCGATCCATCTCGTCGAACCCGTTGGTGTCCACCTCGAGCCGTTCCAGCGCGGTCTGCGCCACTTCACGGGTGATGACACCATCCCCCAGTACCTGGGCGAAGTCCCTGACGCGCCGCAGCAAACGATTGGCGACGCGAGGCGTTCCACGGGAGCGCCGCGCGATTTCCCACGCGCCGTCCTCCATGATCGATACCCCAAGGATCTTTGCCGACCGTTGGACAATTCTAAAGAGGTCGGTCTCATCGTAGAAGTCCAGACGCTGGACCACACCGAACCGGTTGAGCAAAGGCGAGGCCAGAAGCCCGGCACGAGTCGTGGCCCCGATCAAGGTAAAACGCGGCAGCTTCAGCCGGTAGGTCTGTGCGCTCGGACCCTGACCGATGATCAGGTCCAGCCGGTAATCTTCCATTGCCGGGTAGAGGGTTTCCTCCACCAAGGGATTCAGCCGGTGGATCTCGTCGATGAACAGCACATCCTGTTCCCTGAGACTGGAGAGGATGGCTGCCAGGTCCTTCTGTCGTTCGATCACCGGTCCGGAGCTGACCCGAATGCTCACCCCCATCTCCGAGGCAATGATAGAGGCGAGAGAGGTCTTGCCAAGCCCCGGCGGGCCGTAGAAGAGCAGGTGGTCCAGGGGCTCTCTTCGCGTTTTGGCCCCCTGGACGAAGACCTGGAGGTTCGCCTTGACCTTCTCCTGGCCGATATAGTCATCCCAGGCCTTTGGGCGCAGGCTTTGCTCGAGCTCCTGATCCTCGTCTTGGAGCTGCCGATTCGCCACCCGTTCTCGCCCACTCTCCTTCTTCTGCTTCGCTGATGTCATAGCCGCTTCCCCGTCCCCTCGGAGAGGTGCTGTAGCGCCTGCTTGACCAGCTTTTCAAAGTCCGCCCCATCGCCGATGGCGTGATGCGCCGCCTCCGCCGCCGCCGAGGCCTCTTTGCGGCTACAGCCTAAGTTCAGCAGCGCAGAGACCACATCCTCGATGGTTCGATCTCGTTTAGGGCTTGGCTGGCGGCCAACCATGACTCGCCCCGCGCGAGGAATCTCCATAACCTTATCCTTCAATTCTACAATGATCCGCTCAGCCGTTTTCCGACCCACCCCTGGAATTGCCTTGAGCCTTGCGATGTCGCCTTCCAGGATGGCCGGGATAAACTCCTCCACCGCGATGCCTGACAGGATATTGGCTGCGAGGCGAGGCCCGATCCCGGAGACTCCCGTCAGCAACTCGAACGTCATCTTCTCGTCGAGAGCATGAAACCCGTACAGGTGGATGGCATCCTCGCGGACATGCGTGTACACGCGAAGGCACACCTCCTGCTGAATTTCCGGGAGCTGATAGAACGTCGAAAGGGGGACAAAGACCTGGTAGCCGACCCCGTTTACATCGATCACAATCTGTCCGGGATCCTTCGACACCAACAGACCGCGAAGTTGAGCGATCACCGTCCTCTGCCTCTCGATAGATGCAGGAGCTTAGCCGAATGATGGTGGCAAATGGCCACGGCCAGCGCATCGGCAGCGTCGGTCGAAAGGACCGGCTCTTCGAGACCAAGGAGCGATTCGACCATCTGCTGGACCTGGCGTTTGTCCGCAGCGCCGTATCCGGTCACGGCACTTTTCACCTGCAGCGGGGTATACTCCGCGATCGCAAGCCCGCTCTGCGCGGCAGCCAGAATCGCAACCCCTCTCGCCTGGCCTAGCTTGAACGCGCTTTGCGCATTTTTCGCGAAGATCAGGCTTTCGATCGCTGCGCACTCCGGCTGATAACAACGGATCAGCTCGGCCAGGCGGCTGAAGATCTGTTGCAGGCGGGAAGGGAAGGGGTCACGAGGCGTGGTGATGATGCTGCCGTATTCGACGGCTCGCAATACACCGTCACTGCGAGCTACCATCCCATAGCCGGTCGCGCTGGCCCCCGGATCGACCCCTAAGACCAGCACGGCAGTTCCATCGGGATCATCGGGCGATCCGACCTAGCCGGTCACTGCCGCCATGATCTCTTCGGGGATGTCGAAGTTGGCGTACACATGCTGGACGTCGTCGTGCTCTTCAAGCGCCTCCATCAACTGGAGCATCTGCTGCGCCTGCTTCCCTTCCAGCCTGACGGTGCTCTGGGGAAGCATGGTCACCTCTCCATCGGCGATCTCGATCTTTTCCTTCGTCAGGGACTCCTTGACCCGCTCGAGGTCTTTGGGCGCGGTGATAATCTCGAAGGTGTTGTCTGACCGACGAACATCCTCGGCGCCTGCCTCCAGCGCAACGCCCAGCAGCCGATCCTCATCAACCGTGGCCGCTTCCACTTGAATCAGCCCCTTCTTGTCAAACAGCCACGCGACGCATCCCGATTCCCCCAGGTTGCCCCCGTATTTGGCAAACGCCTTGCGGAACTCCGGGGCGGTCCGATTTTTGTTATCGGTCAGGACCTCCAGCAGGACGGCGACGCCTCCTGGCCCGTACCCTTCGTAGACATACTCCTCGTAGGAAACGCCAGGGAGCTCACCCGTCCCCTTCAGGATGCCTCGCTGGATGTTGTCCTGGGGCATATTGACAGCCTTGGCCTTCTCGATCGCCAATCGAAGGCGAGGATTCCCGTCCGGGTCGCCGCCACCCACTCTGGCGGCCACCGTAATCTCACGGATGATCTTGGTAAAGGTACGGCCTCGTTGGGCATCTACCTTTGCCTTCTTGTGCTTGATGCCCGCCCACTTAGAATGGCCAGACATAGACTCACCTCCTCGCTGTACAGCAAAAATAACACACTAACTCGAAGATTGTAAAGAGGACAGGTGGAAAAGATGGTCACGTCATCATCCCCTGAAACCTTGTGTTACGGACCGGTCGGCGCACGGGGTCGCCGTTCACGCGAACCTCTTGCCAAGCACGGGCTCCTCACCCGCCAGGCGCGCGATTTCGGTTCGGACGAGGTCCCGGAGCTTCAAGATGTCTTGCCACCCGCTGCCTTGGGGCAGGATCGGCGCGCCGATCGAGAGCGTGATCGGACCCCGTGTGGGCAGCCACGTGCCGTCGGGCAGAAACGTGCGGGTCCCCCTCAGGCCGATGGGAATGACAGGACATCCTGCTTCAGCAGCCGCCTTGAACGCCCCGGGTCGAAATGGCAGCAGCCCAGGCGACCGAAAGAAGGTGCCCTCCGGGAAGAAGAGAAAAGAGGTACCGCCGCGGAGGAGAGCCGTGGTGCGCGCAGCGGCGGCCGCGCGCTTGGCAGGATCGACCCGCTCGACGGTCGGGTAGCCCACTCTCCGAATGACCGTCCCGATGAATGGATAGGAGGCGAGCCCGGCTTTGGCGACGAAGTGAAACTCCACGGGAAGGGCCGCGAGGAGGACACCCGGGTCCGCGTAACTGGCGTGGTTCGCGGCCAGGACCACCGGGGTCGGTCCGTGGAGATGCTCGAGCCCCTCGACCCGCAAGGCGCAGCCCGAGAGCGCCAGCACCAGGCGACAGTAGCCCTTCACGAGTCGGCTCGCGGGCTGTCCCCGCGGCGCGATATGGAGGAGCGCCCAGAGGAGAGGCAGGGGCGCGATCAGCAGCCCCCAGATGTACGCGCCGTAGGCCAGCGCTGCAAGCCGGCCGCCGAATCGTCGAAGCCGGCCGCCCGCAACTTGGAGGTGCAGCCGCACCCACTGCATCGTCAGTGATGGGCGCCGACGCTCGACCTGGCCCCGCAGGTAAGCCTCGCGCGTGGCGCTCCGCCGGATCTTGCCGCTCGATGTCTTGAGGACGGCCCCAGGCTGAGCCATCACAAGCGTGTCAGGCGGGAGGCCGATGACCGTGACCATCCGGTCGAGCACTCCCATTCGGATCTCCTCGATCCGCTCCGACGCTGTTTCCCGGCTCTCCGCGATGACGACGAGCCGTTCCGTGCCGGCTTCCGGGTCGGCGATCCCAAAGGCGGCCACACACCCCTTCCGAATGCCGGGGACGTCTCCGACGACCTCCTCCACTTCCTGAGGGTAAAGGTTGCGACCGGCTTTGATGACGATGTCTTTCTGCCGACCCGCAATGAACAGCTCCCCCTCGGCCCAGTAGCCGAGATCACCGGAGTCCATCCACCCGTCGCGCAGGACAGTCTGCGTCGCTTCAGGGTTCCGAAAGTAGCCGCTCATGACTGAGGACCCGCGGAACTCAATGCGGCCTTCGATCCGGTCGGCGACAGGGCGTCCGGCCCCATCTACGATGCGGACCTCATGTCCCGGTAGGGGGCGTCCGCATGAGACGAAGCGGAGCGGGGTCCGGTCCTCAGGGAGAGCAGGACGCGCCTCGCGGACTCGCTCAAAAGGCTCCCGTGCCACCCGATCGATCCGAGGCGGGTAGCCGAGTGGCGGGACCGTCAGGGACACGGCACACTCGGCCAAGCCGTAGACCGGGCACATCGTCTCCGCCTTGAAGCCATAGGGGGCAAACCGTCGGGTGAAGCGCTCGATCGTCTCCGGGCTGACGGGCTCAGCGCCGTTGAAGGCCAACCGCCATGAGCTCAGGTCCAGGCCCTCAAGCTCAGCCTCGCTTACCTTCCGGACGCAGAGGTCAAAGGCAAAGTTCGGCGCGGCCGACAGGGTCGCGTGGTGACTGTGAATGGCCCAGAGCCATCGCGCCGGTCGGGCGAGGAAGGCGAGGGGCGACAGGATGGCGATCGGGATCCCGAAGTAGAGCGAGGTGAGCCAGGACCCGATCAACCCCATATCGTGGTAGAGCGGCAGCCAGCTTACGCCGATGTCGGTCGGACTGATCGCAATCGCCTCGCCGATGGCCCGGATATTCGCCAGGATGTTCGCGTGCGAGAGGCGCACGCCCTTCGGATCGCCGGTACTGCCGGATGTATACTGGACGAGCGCGGTGTCGTCGCTGAGCTGGCGGCGCCCCGACATCCCCGTCTCCGGCAGCGAGAGGCGCTCGACTGTAGTGACCTCCTCAAGCGAGGGCACGCGGCCCCGCAACAGCCTGGCCACACGCTCGACCTCTCCGAAGGTGATGAGGAGGCGGGCCTCGGCGTTGTGAAGAATCCGCTCCTGACGCCTCGCGTATTCCTCAAGGCGATCAAGTCGAAATGGCGGATAGATCGGAACAGGCACAGCCCCTGCGAGCAGCGTCCCGAAAAACGCCTCGAAGAAGGCCGCTTCCGTCCTGAGCATGAGCGAGACCGAGTGTCCGGGGCCGACCCCCCGCCGGCGCAATCCCGCTGCGACCGCCGCCGCCTGATTCCAGAGCGCCCCGTAGCGGATCGGAGTGTCGGTTCCATCATCTCGACGGAGGAAGATATGCACCCGCTCGGGGTGAGCCTCCGCGTGCCAGCGGAGAACCTCCACGAGCGTTCGGGCGTCAGACGGGGCGGCCACGCCGGGACTGATGGGAGGCTGGGTTTCGCGGACGAACTCCAGCTTCGTGGGCGCGGCGGTCTGGATCGCTTCGGCGAGGTCGCGCGGGGTTTCGGCCTCGGCCATCACGGCGTCCGGCAGCATGACGCCAAAGGCCTCCTCGAGCCGCACGAGCAATTCGACTCGCTCGAGGCTGCCGATGCTGAGATCGCGGTCGAGCGCGCTCTGGGGGGTCACGGGCCCGCGGAATGCGGGCCCGCCGAGTTCGGCAACGAGCTCCTCGACGATCGTGAGCACTCGTTGCTCGACGGCATTATATCCAGCCGGCTTGGCAGACCCGGTATCCACGTGACAACCTCTGCACAACGGTTAACGCAACGCTTCAATAAATTGTATCGGATCAACCACTGCCCCACCGATCCTGAGCGCAAGGTGTAAGTGGGGCGCATTACTGTTCCCGGTGCTCCCGACTCGTCCGATGACGTCGCCTTTCTTGACCTCATCCCCGACCTTCACGAGAAACGCCGACTGATGCAGGTACGAAGAAAAGATCCCCAGGCCATGATCGATCACCGTGATATTGCCTTCCAACAGGTAATCACGACCCAGGTGCGCGACCTTCCCGGCGGCAATCGCCCGGATCGAAAAGCCCTGGGGGGCCTGAAAATCGGTTCCCCGGTGAAACCGGTACCAGTCCTGGGCTGGATTCATCCGGATCTGGCCAAAGGGAGTCGTGATCAATCCGGTGTGATCGGTTTTTTGAATCGGATAGATCGTTCCGTCCTGCCAAAGGGGCAGAGGCGCGGAGGTAGCAAGCGCCTCAGCCATCTCTTTTTTCTCCCTGGCGATCCTTGCCAGATCGACTTGACCGAATACCTGTGTGTTCCAGTGCGGACTGATGCTCTTCTGAAATTCCCCTTTTTCCACAATGAGGGCTCTCGTGGACAACGCCCGCTTGGTGGCCTCCTCATACACCGTCAGGTGGTAGACACCGGGTTGCTGATACAGGTCCACCGCGACAATTCCGTACAGCGCGCCCCTTTTGCTGAACATCGGGACAGGGGAGGGCGCGCCGCCGGTATCTATAGCACCCTGCACGCCTGAAGCGTTTACGCCCTCGCCGATCTTCACGATCCTCACGTCTCCTTGACGGAGCGTCAGCCCGTCCGGTGGCGCCTCTTGAGCCGCCGACTCAAGGGTCACGCAGACAAGCAAGGTTACGGCAATAACGATCAATCGTTTCATGGCATCGGACCCATCTCCAGGTGTTGCGGAGGAGTAGACGGGAGCTTCCAGACAATCTCGGGGTGATCGGTGGACCCGTGCATCTTGTTGGCCAGCGCGATCCCCTGCAGGTAGCACGTTTCGAACTCGACGAAGTTCTTGGCCCCGATGTGCAGCGCAAGCGGGTCGAAGATCGCCTTGGCGTAGCTTTCGAGCATCGCTTTGTACTTTGGCCGCGTCGTATTGGCTTTCTTAAACAGACTTCGCAGGCCATTGAGCTGATAAGCGGCCAGCGCCCAATTGCCACCCTTGGCGGCGTAATAGCAGATCCAGTAGCGTTCACTCATCAGCGGCATCAACTGACCCAGCCCGGGTTGCAGTTCGGCAATCTGGTCAAGGGTCAGCTCCCCATGTTTCGTACGTCCGACGATTGGTTGCTCATCTGCCATGGCGACCTCCTGTGCTGTGCCCAATACGCGCTGCCACCATACCTCCAACGATCCTACTCCCTAAGCATCTTACGTTTTGCCGTGTTCTTCAAGACTAATTGTGCGAGATCGGATGAACTTGACGGGCCAACTACTACGTGATAAGAGGGATGCATCAAGTACACAGTTTGACAGCGGAT
>JAGWRQ010000276.1 GCA_028869615.1 Candidatus Methylomirabilota bacterium
GAAGGAAAAAATGCTGCAGACGGCCGTGGACGAGCAGAAGCGTCTTGCCGTCAAGTTGAACCAGGACTTCATCCAATACGATATCTTAAAGCGTGATGTCGATACCAATCGTCAACTGTACAGCGGCATTCTTGAGCGCCAAAAGCAGGCGGGTATCTCCCAGGGGCTTGCAGCGAGCAATATCCAGGTCGTGGACGCTGCCGAGACCCCGATGGCCCCGTTCAGCCCGAATAAGATCAGGAATATCGCGCTTGGCATCGTCCTGGGACTGACTGTCGCTATCGGCATGGCCTTCTTCTTTGACTACCTGGACAACACCGTCAAGGGCCCGGACGATCTGGAGCGAACCCTCGGCATCCCGAGCTTGGCGCTCATTCCATCGCTCTCCTCGGCGGCCGTTCGACCGGCGCGCGAGAATCGGTCGCAACACGGCAACAACGGGGCTTCCAACGGCAAGCCGGCCTTTGCGTTAGTCACGCACAGTGACCTCCGCTCTACGCTCACCGAGGCGTTTCGGACGCTGAGAACCTCGTTGCTCTTCTCATCCCCCGGCTCCCCTCCAAAGTCGATCCTGGTGACCAGCGCCCAGCCTGCCGAGGGCAAGACCGGAACGTCTATCAATACGGCTATCACACTGTCTCAGTTAGGCGGCAGCGTGCTGCTTATCGATGGCGACATGCGGCGGCCGACCTGCCATACCCACCTGCAGCTCCAGCTCAAGCCCGGTCTCTCGGACTATCTGACCGGAAACGCTGATCTGGTCTCGATTATCAAGCGGACTTCTGTGCCACACCTGTACTGTATCCCCGTCGGCACGACCCCTGTGAACCCGGCGGAGTTGCTGGCCTCACCACGGATGAAAGAGACGATCGACCTCCTCTCCCAGCGATTCGACTACATCGTTGTGGATTCCCCCCCGATCTTCGGGATCGCGGATGCGCTGATCCTCTCGACCGTCGTCAAGGGTGTGATTCTGGTAGTCCACGGTGGACGGACACCACGCGAACTAGTCCAGCGCGCCTTCAAAAACCTCATCGAGCTCAATGCGCCGGTCCTGGGCGCCGTGCTGAATAATGTCGATATCCGGGGTAACGGCTATCCGTACTACTACCACTATCATTACGGGCATTACCGCCAGGCGGCCGCCTCCGATGCGACTGAACCCGCTCACGCCAAGACGATTCAAGCTCCCGCTGAGACACAGACGCCGGAAGCGGGAAATGGCAACATGTCTGTATAACCCTGCTCAAAGGGTGGCTCGGAATGGTGATCCGTCTGCGCGCGCGGCCGTTGCGAATCGCGCTCGCCAGCATGATGATGCTCAGCTTTCTCCTCGCCTCATGGGTTGCCCTGCGGCCTTGGGTCGCCCAAAGAGCGGCGAGCGGGCAACCGACCGACAACGCCACTCGCCGCGCACTTGCTATTGATCCCGGCAATGACCGCATTCGCGTCACGCTCGCCACACTGTATCACTACAGTCTGCTGCTCAGGGATTACCCTGCGGCGCTCATTGCCTATCGGTCAATCCTGCGCGATAATCCGCTCGATAGCG
>JAGWRQ010000091.1 GCA_028869615.1 Candidatus Methylomirabilota bacterium
ACCCAGGCCGCCAAGCTCACCGCCTCCGACGGGGCCGCGAATGACCAGCTCGGCTGGTCCGTGGCCATCAGCGGCGACACGGTGGTCGTGGGGGCCGCGCAATTCCTTAGTCATGGGCCGGGCGCCGCCTACGTCTTCGTCAAGCCACTGACCGGCTGGGTCACCACGACCCAGGCCGCCAAGCTCACCGCCTCCGACGGGGCCGCGAATGACGGCCTCGGCCGCTCCGTGGCCATCAGCGGCGACACCGTCGTCGTGGGGGCGGATGGCGCCATCAGCGGCGGCAATGCGCACGGTGGTGCCGCCTACGTCTTCCTCAACCAGCCCACCCTCACCACCACCAAGGCCGGCACCGGCTCGGGCACCGTGACCAGCAGTCCTACCGGGATCAGTTGCGGCGCGACCTGCACCTGGAGCTATGCGAGCGGCACGGCGGTCACCCTCACCGCCACCCCCGACGCCGGCTCCACCTTCGCCGGCTGGAGCGGCGACTGCAATAGCAGCGGGCAGGTGACCATGAATGCCGACAAGAGCTGCACGGCCACCTTCACGCGTACCACGACCGTCACCCTCACCGTCACCATGCGCGGCTCCGGCCCCGGAACGGTGACCAGTGCTCCAGCCGGAATCAGCTGTACGGTACCTGGAATCTGCGTGGCCAGCTACACCGCCGGCACCGCCGTCATCCTTACGGAAGCCCCCGGCGCCAGCGCAAGCTTCAAGTCGTGGGGCGGGGCCTGCAGCGGCACCGCCACCACCTGCACGGTGACGCTGACCGCCAACCAATCAGTCGCGGCGACCTTCTCGCAACTCTTTACCGACCCCACCCTGACGGCGAGGAGTACCCTTCTCAAGGCGGTCCATGTCACCGAACTCCGCGCGGCCATCAACACCCTGCGGGCCGTCAACAACCTGGCGGCCTTCGCCTGGACCGACCCGACGCTGACGACTGGGACCACCCCAGCCAAGAAGGTCCACCTCGACGAGCTGCGCACGGCGCTGGGCCAGGCCTACGCGGCGGCCGGGCAATCCGCGCCCAGCTACACCGACCCCACGCTGACGGCGAGGAGTACCATGATCAAGGCGACGCATATCAGTGAGCTCCGCACCGCCGTCCGCGCGTTGGAGTGAGAGAAGCAGCATATCGTGTGATCGTGATCCTGCCTGAAAGAGGAGGGGAATGCGATGACACGATCGGTGCCCGGCAGCAGATTCCGCATCAAGTGAATGGCTTCCAAATCCTCCCACTAGTCGGTGTACCCTCCAGGATGCAGGACGTAGTTTTCAGGGAATGGCAATTGGGACGAACCGATCGTGCCGCTATCTATGTATGTCCCTATGGGATCGTCCACCCGAACGAGGTTGATCCAGGCTGCGTTTTGGCACAAAATCTACGTTTGCCTTGACCTCTCCTGCCGCTTCAGCTATATTTTTTAGAGGCAGGATAGGGGCGCATACTCTCCGGCACCTTTACACTTCCTGATCTGATTGAACTGATTCTGCACGATGAGCCGCTAAATGGCCGCACACCAGTTCACGAGCACAACAACGGTTGATGACGTCGTACATGCCGATCCGGCCCTCAGCCGGGTCCTGAACGCGCACGGAATCGACACATGCTGCGGAGGCAGCGCCACACTCGCCGAGGCCGCGCACGTTCGGAGCATCGATCTTGACGAGTTGCTTGCGAATTTGAACCGAAGCAGCAAGCCGCCTGACCAGCCCGCTACCGCTGTAACAGAGCCTGCCCGTCCTTACGCCGCACCCGCCTGTGAGGTAACGGCGCCGGCGCCGCCTGTACAGCCACCACACCCAGCCGTCGCAGTGCCCCGGCCGACCGGCTACGTCCGGTTCTTCACTGCCAGCTTACTTTTCGTGCTCACCTTCGGCAGCACACTCGGCGCGCTGACCCTGGCCACGCTCACGCTTCCCTGGAGCTTCCTTGGCGGGTTGTCGACAGACTCCGCCAAACTGGCGCACGGCTACGCGCAAGTCTTCGGCTTTGCCGCATTATTCATTATGGGCGTCGCCTACCATGTGATCCCGCGCTTCAAGGGAGCGCCACTGGCCGCACCGGGCCTGGCCTCGACATCGTTCTGGCTGCAAGCGGGTGGCGTGCTGGCCATCACCGTGGGGGTACTCGCCGGGCCGTCGGTGGCCGGGCCAACGCAGGTCGCGGGGGCTATTGCGCTGCTGGCGGCAGCGTTGAGTTTCGGATGGGTCATCCATCGCAGTGTAGCCGCCGGGCCGCCGACGCCCGAGGGCTTCGAGCGCTATCTGCGCACCGGCTGTGCATGGCTGGTGGTGGCGGCGGCGCTGGCTGTCGCCACGGCAGCCGGTCTGGACTCGCTTCAACCGACGGTCTGGGAAGCGGCATTGTGGGGGTTCGGAGCCTCATGGATCCTGGGTATGAGTTTACGTATCGTGCCTGTCTTCCTGGGCCTGCCGCCGCTATCTCAACGGACGAGCGGCACACTGTTCGCCGGCTATCAACTGGCCACGTTGGCATGGGTGATCGTGGCCGTCATAGAAACATGGACACCGCTTCCTGGCTTGCGCGCACTGGCCGGGGCGTTGCTGGCGTTGATGGTGGGAGTGTTCGTCCTGAAGCTTGGTATCCTGGGGCCGTGGGAGGATCAGGGCAAAGTAGGTGACCGTGGCTACGAAAAGTTTCTGGCCGCTGCCTATGTATGGTTGCTGGTCGCGCTTGTGTGTGTACCCACCTGGAGTGCGGCGGCGGCACTCGCGGGCGAACCCATGCCCGCGCTGGTCCTGGACTTCGGCCGCCACGCGTTCACTCTCGGCTTTTTGACGCAGATGATCATCGGCGTCGCCGCACGCCTCATCCCGGTGTTTGCCGGCACGCCGTTGTGGAGCAAGGGTTGGCGCGACGCCGCATTCTATCTGCTCAACGCGGCAGTGGTGGTACGTGGTCTGGAGGTGCTGGTCGAGGTGGTCGGCCTGTCCGACATGTGGCCGTATATCTCCTTCTCCGGTCTGCTGGGCGTGGGAGCATTTGCTGCGTTTGCTGTCAACGTGTTCATGACCGTGCGCGCGCACCCGCCGACTGCAACATCCGCCCCGACAAGAGGAGAACCGATGGCGGACAACCTTGTCGCCGATCTGCTCACGATCCCGGGCGCCCTCGAACTGCTCGTGAGCCGCGGGTTACGCCCGCTCCAGAACCCGGAAATGCGGGCGGCAATGGCCCCTACCGTGACACTGCGACAGGCATGTCGGATTCACAGCATCGAACTTGAACCGCTGCTGGCCGAACTGGGAAAGCTGGCGGCAATATCGCGTGAAGCGTGAAAAGAGGAGATAACCGTTATGAGCTTGGACAAGCCGACACCACGTGAACAACTTACACTCTCGCTGCGAGTACGCCCCGAACCGATTGTAGTACGCGACCCCTTTCTCGAGTTTCTGGGACTCGTCGGTCCTGGAGAGCCAATCGCAGTCAGTTTTGACGAGCTGGTCAAGGCGGCAGGCCATATGTGTCCGACTGTGGCCGGCGCCTACCTCGTTCTGCGGCACGGGCTTAAAGCCCTGTATGGCGATGAGCCGGCCGTTCGCGGCAACGTTCGGGTAACAGCCTACGGCGGCCCGACGGATTTCGGGTATGGGCCGATCTCGCAACTGGTGAACGTCGCCATCGGCGCCGCGCCTGAAACGGGCTTTGGAGGGTTGGGCGCCGGGCGCTTTCGCCGGCGCGACCTCTTCGTCTTTCGGAGTGATGACCTACGCCATAGTGAGTTCGACTTTGAGCGCCTCGATACCGGACGCGCTGTCCATGTCACGTACGAGCCGAACATCGTTCCGACATCCAAAGACCTCGCGGCCGCCATCGGCCCTGCGCTCTCCAATGGCGACCCAGCCTCGGTAGCTCGGTTCCGCTCCCTCTGGAATGCGCGCGTAGAAGATATCCTCGAGGCCGACGGGCGCGTCGTTCGCGTGCAGCCCGTCGGGTAACAGACACGGCGGTGACGGGTAAGGAGGAGACTGCCGACAACGGCAGTCTTTTCTTTTAGGCGAGATCCGGCGGGATCCGTAGGGCTGCGGGGACCTCAATGACCGTGAGGGTATTTCTGGCGAACGCCGCCGGAAGGGTTTCGCCTATCAGGTCAAACGACTGCACCCTCACCGCGTCCGCCCCAAACGATTTCGCCAGGGCGACAAAGTCCGGGTTGCTGAGCGCTTCATCGCCAAACAGGTGTCCTGCCTTTCGCTCGCCATAGTCCACAACGCCATAGGCGTGATCGTTGAAGAGCAGGACAACAATGGCGAGCCGGTATTTGACGGCAGTCGCCAGCTCCTGACAGGAGAAGAGGAACCCGCCGTCGCCACACAGCGCCAGGACCTGGCTCTCGGGCTTTGCGAGCTTGGCGCCAATGGCGGCCGGCAGCCCGAACCCGATCGTCCCGCTCCCCATCGCCCAGAGGAATGTCCTGGGTTCGCACACCTCGAAGTATCGGCGCGTCCAATACGTGGCAACCGTGGAATCGTTCGCCACGATGGCGTCTGGTCGTATCACCTGCCTGATATCTTCGAGCAGTTTCATTTCAGCGGGGTATGCCGCTCGGACACTCTCCAGGGTCTGCTTTTTGGCCCTGATGACGGCTGACCTATCAAAACCGTGCGGGCGTGATGGGTGCTGTTCAAGCCGTCCGAGAATCTGCTCTAAGGTCGTGCGAGCGTCGCCTGTTAACTCGACAACGTCGCGTCCTTGAATGTCTGGATGGGTCCTGGCAAACTGCCGCTCGTCTATATCAACCCTGACCCATTGCGACGGGAGCCTCAATGACCATTTACCGGTCGATCGGTTGCTGAACCGTGTGCCGACCACGATAGCAAGATCGGCCTCCGCAAGGAACGACCGAACAGGTTCCTCAGTTCCCAGGTTACCAAGCGACAGGTCATGAACCTCCGGGATCACCCCTTTGCCTTTGATGCTGGTAAGCACCGGGGCGTTGAGCCGTTCGGCCAATCGCTGCACCGCTTGGCCGGCACCGAAGTTGATCGCACCACCCCCGGCATAGATGACTGGCCGCCTGGCCCGAGCAATCAGTTCAACCGCTTCTTCCAACGTCTTTCCGTCAGGCGGCCTTGGCGTGCGCACGACCGGCTGATACGAGAAGGGAGTAGCATACTCCTCTTTCAGGATATCGGCGGCAATCTCGAGGCCGTACGGTCTCGGCCGTTCATTGTCTATCCTGGAAAAGATCTCGTGCAGGGAGTGGGGGATATCGGATGCGGTCTTCACATCATAACAGGCCTCAGTCACATTCGAAATCACACCATGCTGATCCTTCACCTCATGGACGTCACCCCATCCCCTGTGCAGATGCGCGTGCTCGATCTGACTGACGACAAGCAACACCGGCGAGGAGCTGCAATAGGCTTCCTGGATCCCGATTATCGTGGCGGCAGCGCCGGCGCCCGTTCCGGCCAGCACCACCCCAACCTTGCCGGTCACCCTGGCATAGGCGTCGGCCATGAAGGCTGCGGCCTGCTCGTTCCGGACCTCAATAAATCGCAGCCTTCGCTTTTTGGCGGCAGCAACCACCGGCGTGATGTGCAGGCCGCGTATCCCAAAAATCAGGTCAATCCCTTGAGCCTTCAGGCATTCGGCAACCGCTTCTGCCCCGGTCATTAGGCTCCTTCCGATGAGGCCGTCACCTGCGAGACCTGCCCAACGGCGCTCTCCACGATCATCATCGCCTGATCGACATCCTGCATGGTGATGATCAGGGGAGGCATGAACCGGATCGTCTGAGGCGGAATGGGGTTGATCAGCAGACCTCGGTCCCGGCAGACCCTGGCCATCCCCAGCGCCACCGGCCTGGTGAACTCCACCGCCAGCAGCAGACCTCGGCCCCGAACCTCCTTGACGATATCCCACTTCTCCTGCAGTGCCAGGAGCCGTTCTCGGAAGTAGCGTCCTACGCGAGCCGCATTTCCGACGAGATCTTCCTTGAGGATAAATCGCAAGACAGCGGCGGCCACAGCAGAACAGAGCGGGTTGCCGCCATAGGTGGAGCCGTGATCGCCCGGGCCGAAGCAGGCAGCCCGTTCATTTGCCAGGAACGCGGCAATGGGAATCCCGCCGCCCAGCCCCTTGCCCACCGTCATAATATCCGGCCTGATGCCGGAATGCTCGTGTGCCCAGAGCGTCCCCGTGCGCCCGCAGCCCGTCTGGACCTCATCCAGGATCAGCAGGATCCCGCGCTCGTCACAGAGGGCGCGGACCTGCTGCAGGTAATCCTCAGTGGGAACATTCACGCCGCCTTCGCCCTGGATCGGCTCCAGGAGGATCGCGCAGGTCCGCTCGCGCACGGCGATCCGCAGGGCAGGGAGATCGTTGTACGGGACATGCGTGAACCCTTCGGGGAGCGGGGTAAAGGGGGCCTGGTACTCCGGCTTTCCTGTCGCGGCCACCATCGCCAACGTTCGACCATGGAAACTCTTCAGGGCCGAGATGACCTCGTAGGCGCCATTGAGATGCAGCTTCCCGTATTTCCGGGCCAGCTTGACCGCTCCCTCATTCGCCTCTGCGCCGCTGTTACAGACGAAGACTTTTGCCAAACCGCTTGTGGAGATCAGCATCTCCGCCAGTTCAATCTGCGGGGTGGTATAGACATCGAGGGTCGCCAGGATGAGGCGCGTGGATTGCTCCCGAAGGGCCTCCACGATCACCGGATGACAGTGGCCCAGGCTGCAGGCGGCCCATCCGCCGATGAAGTCAAGATACTCCTTCCCCGCCTCATCCCAGACCCTCGCCCCCTCCCCACGGACGAGCGTCACCCCGAGACGCCGGTGACCGGTGTCCATGAAGTACCGCTTATCCAACTCTACCCAATGGTTCATGTTGCGTCCCGATCCAGGAACAGAGCCAGACACTTGGGCCCGCCTCCCGCTTTGAGAAATTCCGTGGTCTCAACTTCGTGGACATGATACCCGGCCTCGGCAAGCGTCCGGGACAGGTGGGGGCAGTCCGCGTTCATGACGACCGCCTTTCCAACAACGATTGCGTTACAAGCAAAGCGTCTGGCCTCTGCCTCAGTCACCGGAAAGAGCTCAGTGATGGTCTCTTTCAAAAGCCGCTGCGAGGCGGGACTGAACGCCTCCGGGGAGTACGCTGCCCGCCCGGACTGGAGCGGACACAAACAGGTGTCCAAGTGGTAGAACCACGGATCGGTAAGCTCCAGAGAATGGACCGGCAGTCCGATGAGCTCCCCGAGCAGGTGATGGGCCTGCAGTTCCGAACGAAAGCGATACCCGGCGAACAGGAGATCCCCGCAAAAGAGCGCATCGCCTTCCCCTTCAAAAAAGGCGGGTTCCGCCAGACAGGCCACCCTGTAATTCCGCTCCAGAAACCATTGTGTGAAATGGGAAACCTCCGCCTCACGCTCACGGTATCGGAAACGACTGCTCACAAACAGGCTATTGACCAGAAGCCCGGCGTTGGCCGTAAAGCAGAGGTCAGGCAGGCCCGGAACAGAAGGCAGCAGTTCCACCTGGACCCGTAGCGTTTCAGCGAGAAGGTGATACAACGCCTCCCACTGCTCCAGCGCGACAGTCTGGTCGGCCTGCCGTCTTCGATCCATCCAGGGATTAATTTCATAATAGATCCCGTAATGGTCGGGACGACACATCAGCAGTCGGGTCATGGTTACACGTCGGCGCTCAGACCTTGCGCCATCTTGATCTCACGACCGTGATTGACAGTCCACGCCACCTTGTGCGTCACAAGATCCAACAAAGGCCACGAAGCCGGGACACCCGTCCCGCTCTTCTTCAGCCCGCCGAACGGCAGATGCACCTCGGCACCGATGGTGGGCAAATTCCAGTATCCGACGCCGAACTCACACTCTTCTCGAAGACGTCTGGCGATTCGGTAATCTTCGGTGATCACAGAGCAGGCCAG
>JAGWRQ010000092.1 GCA_028869615.1 Candidatus Methylomirabilota bacterium
GAATGCGCGCCTCGATTCGCAAGGGCTTGAAAACGCCCATTGAGAAGTGTCACGAGGCGCTTGATTGGTAAGATGGAGGCTTGTCTATACCAGTCATGCCAGGCGCGATGCCAAGAAGTTGGCGCGTTCCGGACTCAAACCGCAGGCGGAGCGCCTTCTCAAAATCCTGGCACGGAATCCTTACCAGAATCCCCCTCCGTACGAGCGACTCGTTGGAGACCTTGCCGGCGCTTTTTCTCGCAGGATCAACATCCAACATAGGCTCGTGTACCAGGTGCTGGACGACATCAAGACTGTCAAAGTCATCCGCCTGTGGACCCATTACGAATGATCCCAGCGAACCACGGGGTCAACAGGGCCTGGCGCATTGGCGGTAGGCGGCGAGTGATGTGGGTAGGTCTCAAGGGAAAGTGGCTTGAGAGCCGTCTGGCCGGAGTCAAGCAGCCGATCCCAGGCCCCGAATGATTGAAGCTTCGCGCCCTCGTGCCTGCAAATGAGCGGCCCTCGACGCTGCCACAATGCGATCATGCTGGTAAGTATTTGCCGGCTACCGGCGGTGATGGAGAACCTTGACAACACAGTGTAAAGGCGGGAAAATCACCGCAACCATCGGAGGTTTTTACAAAGGAAAATCTATGAAGAGGGCTGAAGGCAACATGAGGCGAGAGTACAAGCGCTCCGACTTCTCGAAGCTCGAACGGGGAAAGTTCTATGCGGAAGTGGCGAAAGGCACGTCGGTCGCGCTCCTTGAACCGTCGATTGCCAAGGCATTTCCGACCTCACGGGCGGTCAATGAGGCCTTGTCTGGACTCCTGGAACTGACGAAGAAGACATCACGCATCACCCGCCGCCCAACTCGAACGCGCGCCAAGACGGCGCGTGTCGCCTGGCAGCACGTTCAGCCGACCGCCGGAGAGCAACATCATGGCGGGATCAACTCTCCATGGCCAGCACGCGGAGCATCTCGTCATGGAGCAGGCCGTTGCTGGCGACGATCTGGGGGTTAGACAGGCAATGCGGTCCGCCGCGAAGATCGGTCACGCGGCCGCCCGCCTCCGTGACCATCAGCGCGCCCGCCGCCATATCCCACGGGTACAGCTTCAGCTCCCAGAAGCCGTCGAACCGTCCGGCGGCGACATAACACAGATCCAGCGCCGCGGAGCCCGGGCGACGGACGCCCTGCGCGCGTTTCATAAACCTCACAAAATAATCCAGGTTGTTGTCCTTGGCGCTCGCGACGTCGTTGGGAAAGCCGGTGGCCAGCAGCGCGTGTGGCAGGCTGGCGATGGCCGAGACCTGTAATCGCTTGCCGTTCAAAAAGGCCCCTCCATCTCGCTCGGCGGTGAACAACTCCTCCAGATTCGGGTCGTAGACGAGTCCAAAAACCAGACCATCATCCCTTTCCACCCCAATCGAGATAGAAAAGCAGGGGTAACCATGGGCGTAATTCGTGGTTCCGTCCAGGGGATCCACGTACCAGCGGTATCCGGAGTCGCCCTGCAGTCTGGTCCCCTCCTCGCACACCACACTGTGGTGCGGCAGTGTGTGCCGCACAAGGTCGGCAATTGCCTCCTCGGAGCGGCGGTCCATATCCGTTACGAGATTCTTGACCCCCTTGAACTCGATAGTTCGCTGCTGCTCTAGCCCCTGGCGAAGGATCGCCCCGGCCTCTTTCGCGGCTCGCAGCGCCACCTCGCGTATCGCGTCGATTTCCATTGCTCCTCCTCATGAAATCCGGTGTAGTTTACCATATCCTCCCGATGCTGTCGAAGCCTTGTCTGCTCGATCAACACATTGTCCCTGATCCCTCGTGGTGATAATATGGTGCGTAGGCTCCGGCAATCTTTCGGCGCATCTGATCTATTTGCAGAGGTGAGGGCGATGGCTATCGTCTGGAAGTGCCTCATCTGCGGCTACCATCAGCAGGGCGACCGGCCGCCGGCGCATTGCCCGAACTGTGGCGCGCCGAGGGAAGAGTTCGTCCTCGTAGAGGAGGACTGATCAGCGTTGAAACCCTTTGAGAATCTGGTGAGAGGGAACGTCGCCTCATGAACCTCCCGTCAAGGCGCCCACCACGTAAGTATAGGAAAGGCAGATGATCGAAAAAGTCCAACTCCGGCAACTCCTGGACTTCGCGGTGGAGGCAGCCCGGGAGGCTGGGGAGATCGTCATGGAATATTTCCAGACCGCTCTTTCGCCGGAGCGGAAGCCGGACCGCACCTTCGTGACGGTGGCCGACCGTAAAGCCGAGGAAAGACTTCGGGCGTTGATCCGACAAGCCTACCCGAACCACGGCATTCTTGGAGAGGAGTTTGGCGAGCAGCAGAGTGACTCCGGCTGGACTTGGATCATCGACCCGCTCGACGGGACTGCCTCTTTCCTCCACGGCGTTCCGCTCTTCGGCGTCCTACTCGGATTAGAGGTCGATGGAGAGGTTGTCCTGGGGGTGGCGAACTTTCCCGCATTGGGCGAGATGATCTCTGCAGGCAGAGGAATGGGCTGCTTCTGGAACGGACGGCGCGCCGCTGTCTCCGGCGTGAATGACCTGAAGGAGGCGCTGCTCCTGTACACGGATGGCGCCGGCTTCGCGCCATATGGACGGGAGCCGGCCTTCCGTCATCTGATCGCCGCCACGCGAATGCACCGGAGCTGGGGCGATTGTTACGGCCACATCCTGGTCGCAACAGGGCGGGCGGAGGTGATGCTCGATCCGGTGATGAGCATCTGGGACTGCGCGGCACTGCTGCCGATTCTGCTTGAAGCCGGCGGAACCTTTACGGATTGGCAGGGGCAGCCGACTATTCGTGGCGGAAACGCCATCTCCACCAATGGGCGGCTGCTCGATCAGGTAATGCAAGTCATCAAGAAGGGGAACTAAGGGTGTGCCCGCCGGGTTCCTGCGTTTCGACTCATACAAGCAAAACGGGCGCCCCCTTCCAATCCGGGAACGCCCGTCGAGACGCTACAACAGGCTGTCATCTCTCCAAGAGCTTGCCTCGTTCTTTCTCCATCGCCTCTTTGCCGGCCTGATAGGCGGCGGTGAGAATCGCTTTTTTCTCCTCAAAGATTTCTTTACCCACCCCGAGCACATCCTCGACGCGGTCTTTGACGTCCTCGACGAGATCGGTGCCTCGATCTTTGGCATCTGTCGCGAAACCTCTGAGGCGAGTGCGGGTTTGTCGGCCTCCCTCCGGAGCAAATAGAAGTGCCAGGCTTGCCCCAAGCACGCCGCCAACGATAAACGCAAGGGCAACAGATGCAGGGGAACATCCCCGTTCTTCGCTCATGTCCGTCACCTCCCTCCCACGAGCCGTACAATGAGAGCCTTTAGGCCAACCCGAAGGCCGGTCATAAAGGCAGCGCCAGTGATCAGCTTCGGGAAAACGAAGTGCTGCACCAATTGATTCGCATCCCGCACCGTCTGACCCGTCTCGGCAATCGCCTCAAGCGTCCCGCCTATCTTCTCCATCCCACCACTCACCTGGTCAGAGACGCGATTGAGGCTCTGAATGACTTCTTTCAGTTCGATCAGCGCGGGTCGCAATTCAAGCTCAACCAGCCTGAGAAAATCCTCTACCTGCCTGGCGGTCCGCCGAAGCTGCACGAGCATGGGGATCATGCCGCACACCAGGACGAAGAATAGGGCCACAATCGACCATAAGGCGTACTCTGTCGTGAACATCGACCTCTCCCCAGCCAATGCCTGAAAAACTAGTATTTCTTTTACCACAGCCGCCAGGTGAGGTCAAGTTGGAAGATTACTTCGCCTTTTTCAAATTTATTTCTTGACCCGGCAAAAACTTTCTGGTTGACTTGGAATACTGTGAAATAAACGGTTAGGCTCCAGATAGGCGCGGCGCGTAGTCCCGCGCAGGCAACAGCAATGCAGGAGGTGTCAGATGTCGACGGAAGACAACAAGCGTCTGGTGCGTCGCCTCTACGCCGAAGGGTTCAAGTTCTCGGCGATGGATGAGTTTTTCTCTCCCAATCTGGTCTACCACGATCCACCGCCGATCCCCGGTCTTAAGCCCGGACTTGAAGCGATCAAGCAGACGTTCAGGACTTTTGCGTCCGCGGCCCCGGAGGGCAATCCCGTGATTCACGATATGATTGCTGAAGGAGACCGAGTAGTGGTCCGAATGACCGCGGCCGGAATGCATACAGGCGAACTCCTTGGTGTCCCGCCAACCGGGAAGCGGTTGGAGATGACCGGTATTGTCATCTACCGATTCGAAGGAGGGAAGATCGTAGAGCGATGGGCGCAGCATGACTTCCTTGGGCTTATGTACCAGTTGGGCCTGCTATCGACGAACAATCACGAGTCCACATCCCATCTTGACCAGTGTAGGCCAGGCGCGCCCTCGAAGCCTGTTAATTAGGGCTGTTGCGAGCCTCAAGCCTCACACCGCAGCAAACGACCGCATCGTTCGGCAGATCTCCGGACACTGCCATTCCGAATAAAAGAAAACAGAGGAGGGGTATATGACAACACTATCACAGAGTCCGGAGCTGCAGGGGTGGGCCCTGATTCTTGGGGCCTCCAGTGGCTTCGGTGGGGCCGTCTCTCTTACCCTGGCTAAAGCCGGGATGCATATCTTCGGTGTGCATCTGGATCGCAAGGCAACCATGCCGAATGTGGACCGGATTACCGCCGAGATCAAACAGGCGGGACGGGAAGCGGTATTCTTCAACGTGAACGCCTCCGATCCGGAGAAGCGGCGCGAGGTCCTGGATCAGATGGAGAAAATCCTGGCCGATCGCGGGGAGCCTTCCTCGGTGAAGGTGATAATGCACTCTCTTGCTTTCGGGACTCTGAAACCGTTCCTCGCCCCTTCGCCCAAGGACGCCATCACAGTTGCCCAGATGGATATGACCCTGGATGTGATGGCTCATAGCCTCATCTATTGGGTTCAGGAACTGGTGATGCGAAAGTTGATGGTTCGCGGTGGACGAGTGTACGCGATGACCAGCTCCGGCGGGACGCGAGTCTGGTCCGGCTATGGCGCCGTGTCGGCGGCTAAGGCAGCCCTGGAGTCGCATATCCGGCAGCTCGCGATGGAGTTGGCCCCCCTGGGGATCACGGCGAACGCTATTCGCGCCGGGGTCACCGATACCCCGGCGCTTCGAAAGATCCCCGGAAGCGAGGAGATCGTACAAACCGCGCTGCAGAGCAATCCGTCCGGCCGCCTCACTACGCCGGAGGACGTTGCCGCAACCCTCGTGGTCTTGAGCCGTCCGGAGACCTACTGGGTGACGGGCAACGTGATTGGGGTAGATGGGGGCGAGGACATCGTGGGGTTCTGTATCTCTCCTTTCACGACGGCAAGCTCGGAAAGACCGGCTCCCGCTTGATGAAGGATATGTGTGCCTCGATCCGCGCAGCAGAGGAGATCGACAACGCGGCCTGGCTGGTCAGGTTCTATGAGACAGGCTTACGCATGAGGTCAACTGCTAACGTCGGGCTAAGTCCTTGACACGCTCTTCCGGGCCGGTCTATCATGCGACTAGCTCAATTGGCCGTGATCTTGGCCGGTAACGCCGCTTCAGCGGCGGAAGGTTTGCACACCGTATAAGATGGATCGCACAATGGGCAGTCGGCAAGTTGGCTGGGTACGCGAACCGATCGGCGAAATCCTGATCGGTGAGGGTTCCATTACTCGAGATCAGCTCCAGCGCGGGCTTAGTCACCAGCGGGAAATCGGCAAGCGGCTAGGCGAGACTCTCGTAGAGCTTGGATATGTCTCGGAAGAGGATGTGGTAAAGGCCCTCGCCAAGCAGTGTTCGCTTCCCTGCCTTTCGCTCACCTCTCTGTCGATCACGCCTGTGCCGATCCGAGAGCGCCTTTCGCCGAAGTACCTGCGGGAGCACAAGGTCTTCCCGATTGAGGTCAAGGATGGCGCGCTGACCATCGCCATGAGCGATCTGACTGATCCATATACGCTGGATGACCTTCGACTGAGCACCGGCCTCGCTATCACCGTCTGTATCGCCAACGAGCGGGAGATCCTCGAGGCGATCGATCAGCACTATGGTGACGGCCATACGACGATCGAGAAGATCGTCAAAGGATACAACGAAGAGGATGGCGGGGCAGCAGGCGAGGACCGCGAAGACGTCGATCACCTCCGCGACCTGGCCTCCGAGGCCCCAGTCATCCAGCTTGTCAACCTGCTCATTACCCGGGCAGTGGAGGCCCGCGCCAGCGACATCCACATCGAGCCGTTCGAGGATACGCTTCGAATCCGCTACCGGGTGGATGGAGTGCTCCTGGATCAGGAGTCTCCTCCCAAGCGGTTGCAACGGGCCGTGATCTCCCGTGTCAAGATCATGGCCAAGATGAACATTGCCGAGCGACGGCTTCCACAGGACGGCCGCATCAGACTCCAGATCCTGGGCAAGGACCTGGACCTCCGGGTCTCCACGATTCCCACCTTACACGGCGAAAGTGTCGTGATGCGAATCCTGGATCGCAGCAGCCTCCTCCTGAGCCTGGGAGACATGGGTATGCCCGAAGATGTTCGCCTGCAATTCCAGCGGCTGATCAGAAAGCCGCATGGCATGATCCTGGTGACCGGCCCGACAGGAAGCGGCAAGACGACCACCCTCTATACGGCGCTGAGCGAGATCAACTCGGCCGACAAGAAGATCATCACCATCGAAGACCCGGTGGAGTACCAGCTCCAAGGGGTCAACCAGATCCACGTGAAGCCCAAGATCGGTCTGACCTTCGCCAGTGGCCTGCGCTCCATTGTCCGTCAGGATCCCGATATCATCATGGTCGGGGAGATCCGCGATGCGGAGACGGCGGACATCGCCATCCATTCGGCGCTGACCGGGCATCTGGTGTTCAGCACGCTGCACACGAACGATGCGCCCGGCGCCATCACGCGGCTCCTGGACATGGGCATCGAAAACTACCTGGTGTCCAGCGTCCTGGTAGCGGTCCTGGCGCAGCGCTTGGTTCGCGTCATCTGCCCCGAATGCCGGGAGCCGTACCAATTGGATCTGGCCGCAGTCCGGAAAATGGGGATCAAGACCGAGGTCGATGGAGCGCTACAGGTGTTTCGTGGTAAAGGGTGTGCCGCCTGTAACTTTACCGGCTACCATGGCCGCAGCGGCATCTATGAGTTTTTGGTGATCAGCGAAGAGATTCAGCGGTTGATCTTGGAGAAGGCTGACTCCAACACGATTCGGCAGAAGGCAATGGCGTTTGGGATGAAGACTCTGTGGGAAGATGGCTGGTTGAAGGTTGAGCAGGGGATCACCACCCTGGAGGACCTGCTTCGGGTCACTAAAGAGGAGGCGTGAGAAGAATCAGCTTTTGAGACAAGACCCGGCAACTTGTCCGGTCATCAGGAGGGCAGATAGAGAATCCCTATCTGCCTAATTTTTAAGGCTGGTCCGCGGGATTCGCGAGCGTGAATTCCGTTGACAGTACCGTAATAGTTGTTATAGTCCTAAACCTAAGCCTATAATTCTGTGTCGATAAAGGAAAAACCTGCGTATGGGCACGTTTCAATACACCGCCACTGATCGTACCGCCAAGATTGTTCAGGGCAGCATGGAGGCTGCTGATGAGCGGGCGGTTGTGGCCTGGCTCCGGGCTAACGGCTACTATCCGATCAAGGTCGGGCAGCCCGGTGGCGCAACGGAGACCGGTCCGAGTTTCGTTCGGCTCCCGACTACGTTGGCCAGAGGACCGTCCGCCCAGGATGTTCTGGCCTTTACGCAACAGCTTGCTACATTGCTCGAGGCCGGGATGGAGCTGGATCGGAGCCTGGCGATCTTATTGGACCTGACCGACAACCAGCGGTTCCGATCGATTCTCCGCGGCATCCTGACCGACATCCAGACGGGCAGTTCGTTCGCCGACAGTTTAGCAAA